>CAZPZY010000006.1:0-24395 GCA_964591195.1 uncultured Candidatus Saccharibacteria bacterium | reverse complement strand
TGGGCGAGCGAGCGGTTCCTAAAAATTATCCTTCCGAGCGATTGAATATTGTAAATAATGCCTATCTGTTACCAAAGTGGTTAGCAACTACACATAGAATACCTTCCTCTATCCGGTTTTATCAGCAAACCGCTCAGGTGGCAAGGGGTAGGATTTAATAGTTCTCAAAAAGAAGAAAAGCAAAAAGAAAAACTGAAATATGGACGAAAGAGAAATTGACAAAGGCAGACCAACTACCCGGACATCTTTTATTGCCTCAAGATTCAAAAGATGGATTAAGAAGACAGAAAATGAATTCTGAAAAGACAAAAGGTGGACAAAAAGAAGACAAAGGAAAATGTTAACAAACATTGCCATAATGCTTGCCAATGCCGGGGTTTTTGTGTCCTGCCGGGCATAAAATGACTTGGCAATTAAAAGAACAAGACCTTGGGCAAAAAGCCCCAAGGAAAAGGCTCCTAAACAAGCACCTGTCAATCGGCTATCTACCAGTCCAAACCTGCCCACCCGAAGAATGACATTGACCAAGACATCTCTAAACAAAAAAATAGCAATACTCAAAGGAATGGTCAATAAGAGGATATAATAAAATGTGGAAAAAAAAACACTTCTGAACCTCTGAGGCCTCTGCTCGGAAAAAGACAAACTAAGAGCGGGAAAAGCGGCGGTAGAAAAGGAAATCCCGGTCAGGGTAAGAAAGGGCCTGATAAGGGACTCGGCAAGATTAAGAGCGGCAATGCTTCCCGAGCCCAACATAGAGGCAATGGCTGTTAAAACAATTATGTTTGTTTGACTGGCTCCCAGACCTAAAGAGCGAGGAAGGGTCAGTTTCAGGGTTTTCAAAAAATTTGGTTCAAGGGGAGAAAAGATCATTTTGTGCCTAAATCCCGTTTTTATCAAAATAGGCAGTTGAATCAAGATGTGGAAAGCGCCGCCCAGCACCACTCCCCAGGCAAGCCCTTCAATTCCAAACAATGGATAAAGAAATAAAATACCGGCAATAATACCAAGGTTATACATTATAGGAGCCAAGGAGGTAATAAGAAATCTTTTGAAAACCCGCAAAATTCCGGAAACGAGATTGCCCAAACCGAGAAAAACAGGACTGAAAAGCATAATCCTGGTTAAACGCACCGTCAGGTCTCTTTTTTCTTCAGAAAAACCGGGAGCAACAAATGGAACAAGGGAAGGGGCAAAAATAAATAAAATTATTCCGATTAAAACCAAAAAAAACAAAAAGAGGTTTAAGAGGTTTGAAAAATAGTCAAAGGCATCCTGTTTGCTTTTTACCAAACACTGACTAAAAATGGGAATAACAGCCGCTCCGATAGCGCCGATGATAAAGGTCATTGAGATAAAATCAGGAATCTTAAAAGCGGCGTAATAAATATCCAATTGGTCTCCCAGCCCAAACTGACCAGCCAAGAGCCGATCCCGGACCAGGCCTAAAATAAGGCTAAAAAAAGAAGCGCCAGTTAAAATAAGACCTGCCCCGGCAATGCTTTCTGTTTGAAGATCAAAAAGTCTTTTAAGAGGTTTCATCTACTTTCCGTAGGATTAAAATAGGGGTCATTTCGTCCGCCTGACCAGCGGGGTTGTCCTTCAAGATTTCCAAAAATATCTTTTCTTTTCCCCTTAAATCAGGACTTCTTCCTAAAATGTTTTGGCCAAGGTCATTGGCGTCAACAATAAGGAAAGAGAAACCATATTTTCTTCTTAATTGAGAGCAAAAATTGTCGCAGTTTACCGGACCCAACATGCCCATATCGGCATATTGAGGAAAAACATCCCCATAGAAGCCGTCCAACTGATTTATCTGATGCCCAACCAGACGGTAGAAATTTCCAGAGATTCCAAAAAGTTTTGAAACTAAGCCAATCATCCCGGCAAGTATCACCCTCATCAATCCGGCCTGATTTATAGCCACCTGCATCTTTAAGGGATTCCCTACCGAAAAGCCATGGGGACTTTTCTTCGCAAATTTAGAAAGAAATTTTGCCCAAAAGCCTACCTTCAGATCTTTTCTGTAAACAATCCTCCTTTGAAAAATTGAAATAATTTTATCTCCAAAACAAACAACATCACCCTTTCTCAAATATGGCAAGACGTATCTTGCCAAAACCTCATCCAGGTTATCCTTCTCAGTAATAAAGTGTGTCTTAACCGGATAACGAGCCCATTTTTCTCCCCTTACCTCAATTGTCAGTTTCTTGCCGGGATTTGGAGAAAACATAAAAAAGGTCCAAGGCAAGCGATAAGCCGAATTCTGTCGTGGGCAATCATCTATCTGGCCTTTCCATTGCTGGAGAGACTCAAGCGAACTACCTTAACTTGTTCTTGCACCCCGTCAGGGTTTAGCCGTTTCACCCCTCGCTTCGCTCAGGCAATCCCTGAGTTTATACGAGGACTCTCCCGTCCCACCCTGTAAAACAAAGTAGGCCGGGAGCCTCTGCCCTTGCGGGCATCGGCGTCTCTGTTCGCACCTCTCGGCTTACGCCGGCCGGGTGTTACCCGGAACGTTTTAGATTCCGAAAATCTTCGGAAAATGGGTGTTCGGACTTTCCTCCCCGCACACAATTTGCTCTACTTAAGACTATCTTTTAATTTTTCTTTAACTCTCCTTATGGCTTGGCCATGATATTTTAGGGCTTCTTCCCTTTCTTTGGCATCTTTCTTTGATTTATAGGCCTCGTAATAAATCAGTTCGAAAGGAGCTCTAGATTTAGTGGCAACTGATCTTCTAAGATTATGTTGACGAATACGCTCTCTTAAATCTTTAGTGTATCCAATGTAACATTTCCCGTCTTTCTTACTCCTTATCAAATAGACATAGTACATGAAATTCTAAACAGAGCAAATTGTGTGCGGGGCGATTGCCTGGCTTGCCTTGAACCGCCTAAATTATAACATAATCTGCATCTGTTAGCCACCTTATTCAATCAGGCATTATATCTTAATATCTCATCAAAAGATTTTAAGAATTTTTTATTCATCTTATTATATAAATCTTCTTTTTTCTCACACCCTACTGCTTCAGCATTACCTGATTTTTCAAATGGGATTTCTTCAAAAGAAAAATCTCCTTCTTTTGTGGCAACAGTTAAGGTGAAAGATTTTTCTTTCTCTTTTTCTTCCTTTTTCTCAACTCCAATTTTTGGCTCAAACCGACTTTCAATATTGGGCATAACTTCTCTTAACAAATCTTACTTTGTCAATCTTTCCTATTTCTTTAACCCTACATACTTTTCTATTCTAATGTGTTCTTAAGAACATTAGAAGACCTTATCTTTAGGCAACCTTTTTGCTTTCTAACTATAACACATTTTTTCATAATCAGGAAAAATTGTCCCTATTCAAGATTCTAAAATCAATTCTTTTCTTTTATCTTTTTCTCCAACTCCTTTATTTTTTCCTTTAGTTCTATCATCTTGAGTTCTCGGCCTACAGTTAGTTTATAGAATTTCTCCAGTTCCTCTTTTCTTTTTTTAATTTCTTCATATGCCCGCTCAATTTTTTCTTTGCTTTCTTTAAGTTTTTTTGTTCTCTCTTTAACCCTTTCTTCCAAAACCTCTTTTTGTCTCACCTCTCTTAGAGTGCTTTTAACAAGAAGATAGCCTATAAAACAATGTGTAAGAAAAACCCCTCCCATCAAGATCTTCATTGAAAGGGTAGTTTTTACTATAAAGGGTAAAATCAACAAAACCAGACCCATTATCCCAACCAAAATTTGGGTTAAAATAACCTTGATTCCAAAAAGCTGGTGCTTAACGATTGCATAGGCAGTAAAAACAAAGAAAAAGACGGCTGAGGAAGTACCAAGGTATGATAAGATTGGAGAATGTTTCTCTACAAATAAGATAAAGCCAATATTAAAAATAAGATTGGCTCCAACCCAGATAGAGAGCCCAATCAAAAAGTATTGAACCCGAAGTTTCTCCAACTGAGAAAGGGTGAAGTATTTTTTAAAGATATTAAAAATCATAATAATAACCAGAGGAATTATAGTAATTAAATCAATAATTCCTCCTGTGCCTAGAACGTATCTTACCCCTACCTGAAGCGGCTCTATGCCTTTTATAATAGTGTCTGTAAACAGGGAAAGGAAGAAAAAAACAACCTCTATGCCAACAACCGTTATATCTAAAGCGGGATATCTTTTACTTTCCTTTGGAAAGTAGATACTAAAAAAATAAGCAAAAATGAGAAAGATAGCAACTATTGCCCATTCTATGCGAGCTATCCAAAGGGCATAAGGGAATAAATTAGGAAAACTAGCCGCATAATCTAAGGATATCCAAACTACAGCAGAAAGAATAAGCCCGAAGAATATCTGATTGACCTTGTTTTTTCTATCAGCAAAATAAACCCAGAAAGCCAAAGAAATCCCACTCGCAGAGATAAACACTAATAATATCTCGATTATAAAAATCCAGTTGAAAACCATTGCCTTTTGCGCTTTGAGCTTTGCGGTTGAATTTCGTTTATGTCGTTTGTTAAATAATCCTCCCCTGGCGCTCTTGAGCATCCAGGGCTTGGTTTACCAAGGCATCAGCCAATTTGTTCCTTGAACGGGGTATTAATTTAAGTTTTACCTTCTTAAAATCTAATCTCAGATTCCACGCCTTAATAAAAAGCGGTTGAACATTGGAGCCAAGAACCTTGTACTGGCCCTCCAACTGCCTGACAAGCAGTTCAGAATCCGACCTTACCTCAATCTCTGAAGCCTTTGCCAATTTTTTTCCAAAGACCTGCTTGAATTTCTCTAAGGCAAAGATAAGGGCTTTGTATTCTGCCTCATTATTTGTACCCTTGCCAATGTATTTGGAATACTTTTTTATTTCTTCCCCTTTCTCATTGCAGAAGACAACCCCAACAGCAGATGGTCCGGGATTGCCGCGCGAACCGCCATCAATATAAATAATTATTTTTTTCATTCCTCTATTAATTCTGCGGTTTGGAGAAATTCCTTATTAAACATTCTTTGAATTTCTCCAAATTCTCATTCTTTATTCTAAAGCCAGCCGCTTGGGAATGGCCTCCAAACCTTAAAAGAAGGGATGAGCACTTTTTCATCAAAGAAATGCCATCTACGCCTTCCGGCGTCCTGACCGAACCTCCTGCCTCTTTTCCCCACTTCTTATAAATAAAGGTCGGTTTTTTGTACTTCTGGCATATCCTTGAAGCAGCCAAAGAAACCAAGGTAAAGTCAAAATCAGAACTTCCGGCAAAAATAATTGGGTCTTTCTCGCAAATCCTCTGCTCTACTGCCCTCATTATCTTTTCTATTATCTGTTTTCTCTTTTTGTATTTTGCCAAAATTTTCTTTACTATTTCTCTGCTCTCCTCAAAAGATAAGCAGGTAAGCAGAAGATAAGAAACTGTAAGGTGATTTTCCTCCTCTCTTATATTTAGAGCAGAAATAAGTCTTGAGATTTTCTCGTCCAGATTGGGCAAATTTTTAATCTCCTCCGCTTCCAAAAAAGCCCTTATCCCCGGTCTCCGGCTTTCTCTCATCGCCTCTTTGCCCTCTTCAATAAATTCTTTATTTTCTCCAATGGGAGAGACCATATCAGCAATGGTGGCAAGCCCAACCAACTCCACCAGTTTTTTCTTCAGGGACCCCTTCATCTTTTCTCCTAAAATAATCTTAGAGAGTTTAAATACCAGCCCCACTGTGGCTAAATCCTTAAAATCATACTCATCTCCCTCTTGATAAGGATTAACAATAATTTCGGCTTCGGGCAGTTTATCAATTATCTCGTGGTGGTCAATAATTATAACCTCAAAACCTAAAGAACGAGCGATCTTTGTCTCTGAAAAACTGGTAATCCCAAGGTCCATCACCACCAAAAGAGCAGGAGAAAATTTAGCCAGATATCTTAATCCTTTTTCTGTCAATCCATGGCCCTCTTTTTCCCGGTCCGGAAAATAAACAGCGGCCACGCTTCCTCCTGCCGCCTCAATTGTTTCCTTCAAAACAATAACCGAGCAGACCCCGTCCAGATCTGTGTCGCCGTAAAGGACAATTCTCTCCCCTTCTTTTATTGCCCTCAAAATCCTCTCGCCGCATTTTCTAAGATTTTTTATTTCCATAGTCCTTCTTCAATATACATCATCTCAGTTTTCTGTCAAACCACCTCTCGTATAAAATTGTTTTATCTGTACTATCTAAACATTAAGAGCGAGGAAGGTAATTTTTAGGAACTTCCGGAGCCGAGCGGGCATGGTTCGAGCGAGCCTAGCGAGCGAGAGAGCGAGGCGAGGACATAAGCGAGCGAGCGCGCTGGGCGAGCGAGCGGTTCCTAAAAATTATCCTTCCGAGCGATTGAATATTGTAAATAATGCCTATCTGTTACCAAATTGGTTGGCAACTAAATTTCGTTCAAGCAACATGAGCAAAACTTCTCCGATGAATAGGACAGGGTTTGTATATCCTTAATTTCTCTAGATGCTGTTTTGTCGGATATCCCTTGTGCCTGTCAAAGCCGTATTGAGGATACTTCTGATGGTATCTTTCCATTATTCTATCCCGGACAACCTTGGCAACAATAGAAGCCAGAGAAATTGAAAAGACCTTCTCGTCTCCTCTGATAATCGCCTTTTGAAAGAAAGGCAGATCTAGCCTGATGTTTCCGTCAATCAATAGAAATAATTCTGGCTTTTTATCCGAAGTCCCCACTGCCTTCAGCCAGGTTATTTTGCCTACTGCTCTTGCCATTGCCCGTTTGGTTGCCTCCAGGATATTAAGTTTGTCAATTATCTTTTCCGAAACCGCTGCTGTCCTCCACCTTATAAAAGAACAAACCTTAGCAAGTTGCCACAATTCCTCCCGTTTCTTGGGACTTAATTTTTTGGAGTCCTTTACTCCCTCCAAGAGAAGTTTTAGTTTTTTATCTTTTAATCTTAAGATTTCAGGAGAAACCCAAACCGCTGCAGCAACCACAGGACCGGCCAACGGTCCTCTTCCCGCCTCATCCAACCCTATTACATAATTCCAACCCTTCTTCCAGAGCCGTCTTTCTTGATAAAGGTTGGGATACCTTTGGCAAGCCATTAATTGTAGTTGCTAACCACTTCGGTAACGAATTTGCTGAGGCATCTTGTTGAGGTGGAGCATATCGCAGCCGAGCCCCAGAGGAGGATTGCGCTTCAGAAAAAGTATGAACGGCTGGGCGAGATATAGGAGCGCCTGTAGATAAATTCTTCCTTACCGCTTACGGCGACTCCGTGCTCCCCGAGGCAAGATGCCTCAGCAGAGAAATTATCAAAAATTGTCAGCGAAGCGGTTAGATAGTGCACATTAACTATATATCAAGATTCTTCACCTTTTTGGCGTAGGTCTGGATAAACTTCTTCCGAGGCAAAACCTCATCTCCCATTAAGATATCAAACATTCTGTCTGCCTCCTTAGCGTCTTCAATTTTCACCTGAAGAAGGACCCTGTTTTGAGGATTCATTGTTGTTTTCCAGAGTTCTTCAGGATTCATCTCTCCCAAGCCCTTGTAACGCTGAATATTCGGGGGAGGGTTCTTTTTCATTGATTTCAAGACAGAGACCTTTTCCTCTTCGTTATAGGCATATTTTATCTCCTTTCCGCTCTGAATTTTATAAAGAGGCGGTTGAGCAATATAGAGATAACCCTTCTCAATTATCGGCTGAAAATAACGGTAAAAGAGGGTCAAGAGAAGGGTCCTGATATGAGCACCATCGGTGTTATGGAGCAATACTCCTCCGGGACCAGCTATAAAATTTTGATCCTTCCAAACCGAAAAATCATAAATAAATTTATCCCTTGGGTTTTTAATCTCTTTAGTTTCCTTTACTCTAAGGGCAACAAAATCTGAAGAAATTGGTTGGATGTCTTTTCCTCTAATTTTTTTACAATCTACCTTTTTTAAATAATTCTCCAATTTCCAGGCATCTTTATGGTCCTTCCAGACATTTCTAGTTTTAATTAAATACTCAGCCGTAGAAATTAACAAATCATAAGATTTAAAATTAGAACGAATAACTTTTCCGTCTTTTCTTAGATGATCTTTGTTTTGAGAAATGGTATAAGCGGGAAATATTCCCCATTGCCTAAAAATAGTGAGAATTCCCACCGCCAACTTTTTTGAAGAAACCCGCCAACCATAAATTGCCTTATTCTTCCCACTCTTTTTGCTCTGCCAAACAGTAATGAACCCGTCACTACACAACAATCCTTGTATCAAGGCCTCCTGAATCTCCCTTTTTACATTAAAGAAAATATCCGGGATAAACTTCTCATAACTCCTCTTCCCTAGAAGTCCAAGTTTTGTTAAAAGGAGTTTAAATTCAAATGAGTGAAAATGAAGCGAAATACCTGTTTTTCGGTATTCTAAAACCGTCTTGGCATTAAATTTTTCTCTTACAATCCGGGAAAGTTTTTCAATATATCCAGCAGATTTTTCTCTGTTAAGAGAGATTGAAAATCTATTGGGGTTTCTTTTTTCCGGACTAGCGCAGCCATCTCCCAAAAAGAATCCGATTAAAAATCCTAAATCTTGGTCTAACTCAAATTCTGTTTTAATCTTTCGGGTATGATTTTCAAGGTAAAACTCAACATCTTCTTTAGAAAATCCATTTTTTCGCCACTCCTCTATCGGGATATAAACATTATAATTCGGGATATTCTTATCAATACCAATCTGGTTTAGATAATTTTTAAATTGATAAAATCTCGGCATTACATTATCAATTTTTTGCTCCCATTGCTGAATAACCTTGTCATATATTCCGATTGATTGCCCCAATCTTCTTCGAGAAATTCCCGCTAACTCCCTTCGCCGCTGAAGTTTACTCCAAGAGGAAAAACCTAATTCACACCAAGCATTTGCCGGTATTTTCTCTATCTGTTTTTTAGGAACCTTTATTGAAATGTTTCTGAAATTTGAATTTAAAATTACATCTCTTAAATCTATTTTGTAGTCCTTATCTTGATAAGGAAACGATTTAGGACAAATAAGCAAGTCCCCCGGTCTAATCTCGTTTCCTTTTTTAGTAACAACCTTTCCATTTTCATAAACATAGACGCTGTGGCAGGAGGTTATCTTAATCGGATAACCGCAATAGGTTTTTATTTCATAAAGAGGGGTTCTCAAGGGATGCCTTATGGTCTGATAAATTTCTTTCAACTCTCTTTTTTTGCTTCTTAAATTAAAAGTCAAAACCTGATATTTTGTAGTATCGTCGCAATTTTCAATAAATTCGCCAACCTCTGTTAAGAAAAATTCTTGTTTTTCTTTATTGAAAAGAAAAATCGGAGTGTCGCCAGTAATACTATCCGCGTCGGTCATTATAATGATGCGGTGATATCGGAGTTTATCTAAATTAAAATCGTCGGCAATAGCGGTCCCCAAGGCAATGATAAGGGACTTTATCTCTTTTGAAGCAAGAATTCTATCCAAGCGGGCTCTTTCCACATTAAGAATTTTGCCCCGCAGGGGAAGTATTGCCTGAAATCGCCTGTCTCTTGCCTGCTTGGCACTGCCTCCGGCCGATTCACCCTCCACGATGTATATCTCCGATTCTTCGGGCTTCCTTGAAGAACAGTCAGCCAACTTACCAGGCAAAGACAATCCCTCCAAGACCCCCTTTCTTAAAACTGTTTCTTTTGCCGCCTTTGCCGCCTTTCTCGCCTTTTGGGAAAGGATACATTTCTCAATAATCGCCTTGGCATCGCTAGGGTTTCGCTCCAGAAAATCTTCCAGCCCCTGGGAAACAACCTGTTCAACCGCTGTTTTTGCTTCTGTATTTCCCAGTTTTACCTTTGTCTGACCCTCAAACTGGGGCTCCCTTATTTTTATAGAAACAACAGCGGTCAATCCTTCTCTGATATCGCTCCCGCTCAAATTCTCATCTTTCTCTTTCAAAAGGTCGTTCCTTCTGGCATAGTCGTTAAATCTCCTTGTCAAAGCGGCTCTAAAACCAGCCAGATGAGTTCCGCCTTCTGGAGTAAAAACATTATTGGCAAAACTCTCTTCATAACATTCATACTCATCAGTGTAGCGAAAAGCGGCCTCAACAATAATATCATCCTTTTTGCCAAGGGTATAAAAGATATGAGGATTCCGAGGAACAACGCCCCGGGTTAGATATTTAATATAAGAAACTAGTCCGCCCTCAAAATAAAAGGTATAGGATTGAGAAGGTTTTGTGGTTTGGTCAATTAGGGTAATCTTCAGTCCCTTGGTCAGATATGCCTGCTGTCTCAAATGATTAAGGATTTTCTTACGGTTAAAACTGAATGACCTGCCAAATCCCTTGAAAATTTGAGCATCGGGCTGAAAAAGAACAGTAGTACCCGTCTGGCTGCATTTTCCCACCCTTTTAACCGGCTGTTTTGGCTTTCCTCTTTTATACTCTTGAAGATATCTCCCTCCATTTCGGCAAACCTCAGCCCGCATATACTCTGACAGGGCGCAAACAGCTGAAATTCCAACGCCGTGTAAGCCACCGGTTGAAATATATGCCTTTCCTCCAAATTTTCCTCCAGCATGGAGGGTGGTCATTATTGTCTCCAGGGCTGATTTGCCTGTTTTAGGATGAATGTCCACCGGTACCCCCCGTCCGTTGTCTTCAACCTTTACCCTGTTGCCCGGCAAAAGAAATACCTTAATCTGGTCACAATAGCCCATTATTGCCTCATCAACAGCGTTAGCCACTGCTTCCACCAAAAGATGATGAACTCCATCTGGGCCTGTGGAGCCGATATACATCGCTGGCCGGCGCCGAACCGGCTCCAGCCCTTCCAAAACATAAATGTCCTTGGCAGTATAGTCCCTGCCTTTATTTTCCCTTTTCTTTACCATTTGGATTAATGCGCCTTAATCTCAATATCCTCAATGCCAAATAGGCAGCGTTTTTTCCGTTGTCTATTCCCACTGTAGCAACAGGTACCCCAGAGGGCATCTCCAAAGAGGAAAGCAAGGCATCCAATCCTTCAAGTTTTACATTAACCGGAACGGCAATAACCGGTTTGTCAGTCAAGGAAGCAACGATTCCAGGCAAGGCAGCCGATAGACCAGCAATACAGATATAAACATCAACCCGCGACCTTGCCTCTCTGATATATTTTTCCAGTTCCTTCAACTGGCGATGGGCGCTAATATACCTTACCTCTTTTTTGACCTTTTCTTTCTTAAGAACAGAAAGTACATCCTTAACAACCCTCTCGTCCGACCTTGAACCGGCAATAATAGAAATAAAACCCAAAAATTTAGGTTTTACTCTCATATTTTACATTTTACCATATTTTACTCCATTTTTAAAGACTTCTATTCCCTGCCCCTGCCTTATCTTTCCTCTAGTCCAACGAGGGTGATTTTGAGGAAAAAGGAATCCTTCAGGATGAGGCATCAAACCAAATATCCTTCCTGTCTTGTCACAAATTCCAGCAATGCTCATTTCCGAACCATTGGGATTCCAGGGATAGGCGGCAGGTTTTCCCTTTTCATCCACATATTGAAGGACAATCTGATTTTGAGAAACCAACCTCTTTCTAACCGCCTCATCTCGGCAGACAAACCTTCCCTCTCCATGCCTTATAGGCAGATAAAGGCTCCTGATGCCCTTTGTCCAAACACAAGGAGACAAGGGATTAACCCTTAGATAGACCCATCTATCCTCAAACCTGCCGGACTGGTTAAATGTCAAAGACACCTTTTGCTCATTTTTGCTAAAATCAGGCAAAAGCCCCATTTTGACTAAAACCTGAAATCCGTTACAAATACCCAAAACCAACCCTCCTCTTTTAATAAAATCAGACAGGAAGTTTGCCAGATGGGTCTTTATTTTCAGAGCCATTACCTTGCCAGCAGAAATATCATCACCAAAAGAAAAACCGCCCGGAAAAACCAAGATTTGATAATCTTTCAGTTTCTTTTGTCTTTTAATTAATTGAGTAAGATGAACCCTCTCTGGCTTTGCTCCTGCCAAAAAAAAGCCATATTCTGTCTCCCTTTCACAATTTATCCCAAATCCCTCTAATATTAAGACCTTGGGTTTCATTTCTTTATTAAAATTTGCTATACCTCAATTAAAAATCCTTAAAGGTTCTTTGCCAGGACTTTTTCAATCTAAAAATATCTTCGTTAATTATTGACCTTTTTTTGAAAAAAACCTTCAGCCTTTTCTCATTTACTACCCTTCCTATTTGAGAAAAAACATTACCCTTTAAAATCTTTTCAAACCTTCTCTTATTTTCTGGAGAAATTGTCACCAAAAATCTACTCGGAGATTCAGAATACAAAATTTTTTCTACTTCTTTTAATTCTCCTTTTACTGGCACCTTCTCTAAATGGACTTTTAAGCCAAAACCTCCTCCAAAAGAAATCTCTGCCAAAGCCACTGCTAACCCTCCCCTATAAATTCCATGGCAGGAATTCACTAATCCTTTTTCAATGGCTTTTTCTAAGGCATTGTAGAGTTTTTTTGCTAATTTTGGTTCAAGTTTTGGCACATTCAGTCCGATTTTTTTTCTTGCCTCATAATATTCTGAAGCCCCCAATTCATCTTTTGTAGGTCCTAAAATATAAAGCAAATCTCCTGATTTTTTCACATCCATTGTTACACACCTTCTAATATCTTTTATTTTTCCTACTGCTGAAATCTGAAGGGTGGGCAAGGCTGAAACTCTCTTTAATTTCCCTTTTTTTGTCTTAACCCAGCCATCCATAAACATTGAGTCCTTTCCTGAAATACAGGGGGTGCCAAAAGCCAATGTAAAATCATAAAGTGCCTTGTTTGCCCTTACCAATTGAGCCAATTTATATTCAGCATCAGGATTGTCTTTTGATGGCAAAGGATTTGGCCAACAAAAATTATCATTAAAAACAATTTGTCTCAAACAACCTCCTATTGCAATTATCCTTCTTATTGCTTCATCGATACATAAAGCCGTCATCCAATAGGTATCAATTAAACTATATTTTGGATTAATGCCAGCAGAAATTGCCAAACCCTCATTTGAATGATAAAGAGGTTTAATTACAACCGCATCAGAAAATACATCAAGATTTTCACCCACCAAAGGCTTAATAATTGTCTTTCCCTGGACCTCGTGATCAAACTGTCTGACAATATATTCTTTTGAGGCGATATTGGGCCTTTCTAACATTTTTCTTAAAAATAAATTATGATTTTTAATCTTCTTTAAGATGGGCTCTTTCAAACCCCTTTCTTCTGGAGTTTTCCATTGGGCTTTCAAAGTCATCTGAGGAACCCCTTGATGAAGAAAATCTAAATCAAGGTCTGCTACCAATTTCCCTTTATAAGTGGAACAGAATCTGCCAGAGCGATTGAACTTCCCAATAACACTTATTTCAACCTCGTGTTTTTTTGCTAATTGAGAGAGTTCTTCAAGTTTTTGGGGAGAAACCGCTAATGTCATCCTTTCTTGGGATTCTGACAATAAAATTTGCCAAGGGTCCAGGCCTGAATATTTCAAGGGCACCCTTTCCAGCCAAATTTCTGCTCCATTAGAAAATTTTGCCATCTCCCCTACAGAACAAGACAATCCTCCGGCTCCATTATCAGTAACTGCTGAAAATAATCCCCTATCTCTTGCCTCAATTAAAAAGTCGTGAAGTTTCTTTTGGGTAAAAGGGTCACCTAGTTGGACATGGCTGGCTGAAATCCACTCCCCTGCCTCTAATGAGGACTGGGTTGCTCCATGAATTCCATCTATTCCTACCCTTCCTCCTGCCATCACAATCAAATCACCAGGTTTAATCTCTTTTTTATGTCCCAATCTTCCCCTAATTTTTTTGGGAATTAAACCGCCGGCTAAAACGAAAATGGCTGGCTTTCCGATATAGCCCGTATCAAAAAACACCCTACCATAAACTGTGGGGACGCCCGATTTATTTCCTCCATCTTCTACTCCTTTTCTTACCCCCTCCAATAATATTTTTGGATGGAATTTTGGCAAAAGTTCTCCCTGATAAAAGGGGGAGCCCACACAAAAGCCATAGGTGCCATAAAGCAATCCTCCTCCTCTGCCGGTTCCCATAATATCTCTATAAACTCCCAAAATTCCGGTTAGAGCTCCTCCATAAGGTTCTTCATTAGAAGGAGAATTGTGGGTCTCGCACTTAAAACAAAAAAGCCATTCTTTGTTAAGTTCTATCACCCCAGAATTGTCCCAAAAAAGAGAGACAAGCCACTTCTTTTTTCTCTTTATCCTTTTAGTGGCTCTTTTAATAAATGTCTCAAACAAACTATTAATCTGAAAGGTTTTGTCTTCTTTGTAAGAAATCTTAGAATTGAATATCTTGTGCTTACAGTGCTCAGACCAGGTCTGGGCAATACACTCTAATTCCGCATCTGTTATCTTCTTCCCCAGCCCCATTTTTTCTCTCTCTTTAATTACCTCCGGTCTTGAGAAATAGGTCTTTATCGCTTTCATTTCTTCAAGGTTCAAAGCCAAACTTCTCTTTTGACTTAACCTCAAAAGTTCTTTATCAGAAACATCAAGACTAATCTCTAAAACCCGGGGCTGGTGAGGAATTTCAACCTCCGGCATCTCCAATCCCTTCTCTTTCTCTCCTCTTTTTAAGATAAGCCATCTTTGAATTAAATCATTTGCCAAATACCGCGCAATTCTTTCCACATCCTTTCTTTTCAATCTCTTTCCGTAAATAAAATACCTCTTTGAGGTATAAACCCTGGCTTTTAATTTTCTCCCCAGAATCTCTTCAATGCCAATCTTCGCTGTCTTGCCCACATTATCGGTCACCCCGGGCTTAAACCCAATCTCAATCATCCAATCATAATTTTTCCTTAATTGACCACCAATAGATACCTCCTGAACTACTGGGTCGCAAAAAAGAGATTTTGCCAAAAGGGACAACTCTTTGTGCCGAAGGTTTTCTCCGATGGTATAAACATCAGAGGTTTTTACATCCAAAACAGGAAGGCATAAAACCTCCCTTATTTCTTTCTTTACCTTCTCTGCTAAAACATCCCTTACTCCTCTTTTGAAACCAACCTCAAGACGCCTCATAATAAAATCATTTATAATTCAATTTCAGGCTTTGAGGTCTTATCTTTCTGTTTAAGACCAATATTTTCGTATAGTTTTTCCAATTCTTCCACTGTTCGTTTGTAAATTTTAAGCAGTTTTATATCTAACACAGCAGCCATGTCCTCTACTGTTTCCCGGCTTAATCGAGCCAAATCTTTTACTCCTCCCTTTTCTGCGGCTATTGTCCGAAAAGCCCAAGTGGACAGCGTAGGGAGAACAATATCTTCCATTTTCTTTTTAATTGAAGAAGGAATATTCTGGATGCCATAATTAGTGATGAGGGCCTCTATTCTTTCATCTACAATCTCTTTCTCTTCTTGGGCATTCAATCTAAAGATCCCCTCTAAAACTTTTTTCTCTATTCTTTCTTTCTCTTCTGGCCAAAAAACTTCCTCTAATTTTGACACCGCTATCTCATAGATATCTAAAAGAAGTGTGCCCATAAATTCTCTCCTCTCCTCTGGTGGCAAATCCAAAAAAGAGAAATCCATTTCCCAACCATCAAGAAACTTGTGTTCCCCTTTTTCAAGAGACCTCTTTATTGCTCTAAAAAAATCAGTCGCATTTCTTGAATCCTTGGTTATGGGCCAATCGACCAAATAATGAAGCAATTCATGTCTTGCAGTCTGAAAAATAATGTCTTGGAAATCCGGATGGGAAGGTTTTAATTCTTCCATTCTAGGAGTTAGATTGATAACCAGGGTTCGGGGAATCACCCGTGTCTCCCGTGCTTCTTTATTGAAAGGTAAAAGTTTCCCCTTTCTTCTCTGATATTCAAAGAATACGTATCTCCAACTTGTTTCCTCCGGATTGGACTCAATATCTATCCTCTGGACGGCAAGGTTCTGTCCTATTCTCTCTGAAATCTCTCTTTCTCCCTCCTTAATTTTACCTAAAACAAATTTTAGAGACCATTCGCTCCAGCCCCCCTCTTTTACCTCGGGTATCTCTAATATCCTTTTCAGTTCTTCAGAAGGAACCACCATCCTTGGCTCCATTTCAAAGCGGCCTTTTTCTAAGTCATTGTGTTTTATTTCTCTCCTTTCAATTTCTTCAAACTTTCTCATAAAACCATCTTTTTGCTTTTATAGCGAATAATGATTTTCCTCTCTTTAACAACCTGTCCGATTATTTCCAAACCAAGTTTAAGGTCTCTTGCCCAAGACAAAATCCTATCCGCTTCTTTTTTCCTTACAACCACGGCAAACCCCCAGCCCATATTAAATGTCTTAAACATTTCCTTATCTGAGATGCCTCCTGCTTCCTGAATAAGACCAAAAATCAACTGGGGCCTAAAATTAAAAAACTCAAAGCCCACCTTAGGATTCAACTTCTTAAATTTTAGGTAGGCATCGCCAGTAATATGAACCGCTCCTAAAATCTCAAATTTCTCCCTCAGTTTCAAAAAGGGCTTCACATAAATTCTTGTCGGCTTTAGGCATTCTAAAACCAAGGGTCTTTTAATTCCTCCCGGTCTGTCAAAGGCATCGTACTTCCCTGACCACCTCTTGAATAAAACCTTCCTCAAAAGGGTAAAGCCGTTGGAATGAACCCCTGCACTCCTAAGGCCCAAAACAACGTCTCCCGCTTTTATTTTTTCTCCATTAATAATATCCTCTTTTTTTACCTCGCCCACGCAGTCACAATTAAGTTGGTAGGGGCAATTTAAGAGTTCCGGTACATCGGCTATCTCTCCTCCTACAATCGGGCAGCCCGCTTCCTTGGCTCCCTTTATCAGTCCCTTCTTAATCTCCATTATTAGTTTAGGGGTTGTTTTTTTGGTATCAATAATATTAGTCAGAGCCAAGGGCACCGCCCCGCATCTTATACAATCATTAACAACCATTGCCACTGCGTCAATTCCAATAGTCCCATGGCTATTTGCCAATTCCGCCAAGAGAATCTTCGTGCCCACGCCATCGGCTGTCTTTACCTGATAAATACCTTTGCCAACCGGATAGAGATTATTGAAAGGGGTCTTGATAATTTTCCCCTGCCTGCTGTATCTAAAGGTTAAATCAAACCCCTTCAAAATCTTCTTTGCCCTTTCCCTTAATTTTCTATCAACCCCTGCCTTTTTATAGGTATAATTAAGCATCTTCTTCCTCTTCAAGTTCTCTTTTTATCTTTTCAAATTCATTCTCCACCTTCTTCAGTTCCTTTCGGCTTCTTTTAATAAGAGCCGCTCCTTCTTTAACCTTTTCTAAACCGGCCTCAATATCCATCTCCTCCCGGTTCTCAAACCAGTTAATAATCCCCTCCAACTTCTTAAGGGCTTGCTTAATGTTAAATTCCTCTTTTCCCATCATTTGTTTTTCCCTTAACCTCTGAGTTTATTTTACCATCGGAGACCCGAATATCAAGGGGCTCGCCCACCTCTACATCCTTGATACTCCTTACCAGTTTCTTTCGCGAATAAACCAAACTGTAGCCAAATCTGAGTTGATAAATTGGATTAAAAATCTTCAATTGCTTCTCGACCCCTTCCAAAAAAATTCCCGTATTATCTGTCCATTTTTTGAAATTTCTCAAGAGCAGGTCTCTATTGACAACAAAAGACCTTTTTATATTTCTAATACTGTAGTCAATCTCTACCAGGTGGTCTTTAAGTTGGTTGCTTAATTTTTCAAGGTTTTGAAAAAAGATACCAAATTGTCCGCTCAATTTATTTGAAAAATCCTCAAGAGAAAATTCTGCCTTCCTCAACATTTCCTGATACCGATAGATAATCTCCTTCTCAAACATAGACAAATCAGCCAGCGCCCTATCCCAACTTTCATTCAAAACACTGGTAACGGCAGTAGGGGTGGAGACAGCCCTGTCCGCAGCCAAAGAAGCAAGAGGAACGTCCTTATCATGACCAATTCCGCATATAACGGGAAAGGGGCAGGAGGCAATCCGTCTGACCAGCGTCTCATTGTTAAAGGCCTGCAAACTCTCTAAACTTCCTCCCCCTCTGATAAGCACCAAGACATCAATCTGCCCCCTTTCTATAAAATAATCAATCGCCCCAATTAATTCAGGCACTGCTGCTTGTCCTTCTACCCGGGAATCTATAAATTTTATTTGGTATCCGTATTTACCGAGATTGTTTAAAAAGTCATTAATTGCCGCTCCGTTCCAAGAGGTAATTAGTCCAACTCGGCGGGGAAATTCTGGAATAGGTCTTTTTCGCTCCGGAGAAAATATCCCCTCTGCCTCTAATTTCTTCTTTAATGCCTCGTATTCTTTCTTCAAAATACCCTCTCCGGCAGGTTCAATAACCTCGGCGATAAACTTAAACCCATATTTAGGATGCAAACTGGGCTCTCCTGAAGCAATAATTTTCATTCCCTCTCTCAGTCTTATCCCATATAAATTATACCTGCCCCTCCAGATAACGCACCTTATCAGATACTCGTCCTTTTCGTCTTTTAGGGTAAAATAAATATGCCCTGTTGGACCCGGGTTAACCTCGCTTACCTCTCCAACAATTCTTGCCCGAAATGCCCTTAACCCCTCGTCAAGAAGTTTGACATAATCAGAGACGGAAAAAATTTTGCCGTCAGCCAAATAATCTACCATTGTTTTATTATATACCCTAAAAACTACAACCTTTCCTTTATTTCTCTTATTAAAATTTTTTTCAAATTTCTTCCCAGATCTTTGACGAAACTTTTCTGTTTAATCAAACCCTCCAAATCATATACCAAACTCTTTTTATCTATTTTCTCAACCCCTTTTAAAAGACACTCTTTCAATTCCTCTAAACTCATTCTTCTACCAAGACATTTCAAATTGGGCTTTACTCCCTTTTCTAAATACCACATTAAATCAAAATAATCTCTACCTTTGACCTTTGCTAAAATCCTCCCTTTTTTATCCTTCTTTTCCCATTTCCTTAATAAAATTGCTCTTATTTTTGTTGCCATTAAAGAGGATAAATCTAAGGTCCTCACTAAAAAAGATCTGCCAAATTTAAACACAGGCACAATTTCAATTAGATATCCTTTGCAAAAATCAAATCCCTTAAAAATCTCTATCTTTAAAATTACAAACTCTGATTCTGGCTTTCTTGCTAATTTCAGATGATATAGAATAGGAAATTTTAAATAAATTCTAAACTTTTGAATTTTTATTTGGGGCTTTACCAAAAATTTCCCAAAAAATAAAGAAAGGTCTTTCGCCAATTTTTCCAAATTGATTTTTTTATTTAAATCTACAAAATCCAAATCCTCGGACAAGCGAGGCAAATCAAAACAGTGCCTTAAACAAGAACCTCCATAAAAAATCAATGACTGATATTCTTTTTGGGAATAAATAAAAGACAAACCTAAAATCTGGAGATATTCTTTCAGAAGATTTCTTTTAAAGAGAATGGGAGAATCTTTATGTTCCTCTAAAATTTTTTTTATCTCTTCTAAGTTCATAAAAACTGATAATAAATTCTTTTCATCGTTTGAGAACCTTCTTTTTCAATATATTTTTTAAATTCCTTTTTATCCTTTGGGGTTAACTCTTCAGTGTTTATTCTCAACTCTTCAATTGTATTTTTATTTACTAATAAACCTTTTCTTAAATATAGAAAATCAAAAAGAGCCTTGGCTTTGGTAGCCTTTAGAATAAAAAAATCATCTTTTTTTATTAATCTAAATCCACAAAACAAATCCCCTCTAATTTTGTGATAAATAAAATTCCCCAATTTGTTAGAAAAGGTGGCAGTTTTATTTTTGGTGATCAGAGTAAAATTTACTGGCATTTCTGTTAAAAGATTGTTTTCGTAAAGGACATAATCTAAACTTATATAAGAAGGAGAATAAATTTTGCAAGCCAAAAATTCTAAAAAATCAGAATATCTTCCTCCACCTTTTATCTTCTCAATAAAGTTTTTGGAGGTATAAACCCCTTTTTTTAATCTTATCACCCTTTCTGTTTTTGTCTCTCGCGAGAGAAAAATTCTAAGATAGTTTTCATTTAAATTAAAAACCTTCAGGTTCTCTAAAGTAAAAATTGGCAATCTCTCCATTAGAGACCTAATTCTTCTACTTTTCTTCTCGTTTCCAACCATATACAATAATTGTATATTATCAGAAATGAATGTCAAGGCCCCATTCTAAAATCTTTTTACAGGCCTCTATCCCCTGTCAATCTCTGGTTCTCTCCCTGGCAAAATCCAAAATAAATCTCAAATCTCAAAAATTACAAATTTAATTCAAAATGCAAAAATCAAAAATCAAAATGATAATCCAAAATGCAAAATCATTTTTAAACTCAAAGCGTAAGGCGCAAAGTGTAAAGCTAAAGCGTAAAGCTTAAAGCTAAAAAGAAGAAGATTTCGCTTTTCGCTTTAAGTTGTAGTTTTGCCTTTTGCGCTTTGAGCTTTGCGCTTGAATTTCGTTTTGAATTTTGGTCATTGTTTCGAAATTCGGATTTTTACAACATTTGACATATGGATTTAACATTTGAGATTTATTTAATTTTGCATTTTGCATTTTCAATCCTGTGGTCCTTTATAACCTTTTAACATAATTTACCATCCTTTCCAGTCCCTCCTTTAATTTTTTTTCTTCGCCGCCAAAAGAGATTCTGATATGCCTCTTACCTCCTGGGCCAAATGCCGAGCCGGGTACCACGCCAACCTTGGCTTCTTTTAGAAGGCGCAGGGAAAAATTGTAATCATCTATTTTCAGATTTATCTTCGGAAAAAGATAGTAAGCCCCCTCTGGCTTAATAAGGGTCAGTCTGTCTGTTTGGCTTAAGATTTCTATGGCAATTTTTCTTCTTCTTTCATAACCTTGCTTAAATTTTTCAATAAATTTATAGCCACCCTTTATTGCCGCCAAAGCGGCATACTGGGAAAGAGCAACAGGACATGTGACCAAACAGTCATGAATCTTGAAAATTTCCTGAACTATCTTTTTATCAGAGACCAGATAACCTATCCGCCAGCCGGTCATAGAATAACTCTTTGATAAACTAAAAATAGATATTGTCCTATCTTCTGCTTCGGGAAAAGAGCCAATGCTGATATGTTTTTTGCCGTCAAAAACAAAATACTCATAAACCTCGTCAGCGATAATAAAAAGATTATGCTTTAGGGCAATCTTTGCTATTGCCTTTAGTTCTTCCCGGCTATAGACCTTGCCCAATGGATTGGAGGGATTGGAAAAGAGTATGGCTTTTGTCTTTTTGCTGATTGCAGATTCAATTTTTTCCGGATTCAACTGCCAACGGTTCTCTTTCTCATCCAGAGAAACAAAACTTGGCATTGCCCCCTGTCTGACAATCCTGATTTGATTGATGTGAGACACATAATTGGGAGACAAAACAATCACCTCGTCTTCTGGATCTAAAAGAGCCAGAAGGGTTGCCATTGATGCCTCAATGGCACCGTGGGTTAGAAGGACATTTTCCGGTTCCGCCTTGATTTTATTGTCTTTCCTCATCTTTTCAGCAATTGCCTGCCTCAATGGTTCAATCCCCCAGCCCTTTGTATACCTTGAGGCAAAGCCCTTATCAATTGCTTCCTTTGCCTTTTCTTTAATAAAAGAGGGGGTCTCAAAATCAGGAACTCCCTGAGCCAGAGAAATAGAACCTTTTTCCTTCTCAATCAAAATCTGAAATCTTTTGATTGCCGAGACCTCAATACTCCGGACAATTTTACTAGGTTTTTTTGTCATCTCCTCAATTTTTTTCTTCTCCCATTGTTGCAGGCAGTTGGTTAGTGAACTATTTATAACAAACAACCTATTAAATAATAAATGAAAGCCGAAAGCAAAGCGGCTGAGGGAATGGTAATTATCCAGGCAGCAATCATTCTTTCAGCCACTATCTGCTTACATCTTCTTGGATTTTGTAAAACGGTTCCTCCAATTACTGATGAGCAAACAATATGAGTCGTTGATATCGGCATTCCAACCAAAGAGTGCAAGACAATTACTCCTCCCGCTCCGAATTCAGAAACAAATCCCTGCTTTGGTTCAATTTTTGTCAAACTCCACCCCAAGGTCTTAACCACCTGCCAGCCCATTAAAAAGGTTCCAATACCCATTGTTGTTCCGCAGACTATCTTCACCCACCAGGGCACACAAAACCTGTCTATGAACCCTCCGGACAAAAGAGCGGCGGTAATCAGTCCCATGGCGTTTTGGGTATCATTCATTCCATGGGCAAAAGAGACAAAGGGAGTGGTAAAAATCTGACCAAGTTGAAAAAATCTATTTGTTTTTTGGTCGGGAGTATGTTTAAAAAATTTTTCCAAAATCCAGGTTGTCAAAATCAAAAAAACAGCCCCGACCAAAAATCCGGTTGCGGGACCTAAAAATATTCCCAAAAACACCTTCTTGGTCAAAATACCCCATTTAATAATCCTTGCTCCTCCCGAAGCCAAGCCGGCTCCCAAAAGCCCCCCGACCAAGGCATGGCTGACACTAATGGGGATACCAACCTTTGTGCAGAAAAACACCCAGGCAACTGTTCCCATTATTCCAGCAAGCAAGATTAAAAGGGTAATATTTTCAGATGGGATTATTCCTTTACCAATTGTTTGGGCAACCCTGGTTGAAGCGAAAGCGCCAAGTATATTAAAAATGCTTGCTATAACCAACGCCTGAAGCGGCGAAAGGGCTTTTGTGGCACAGGTGGTAGCGATAGCATTTGCTCGGTCGTTTGCTCCATTTAGGAAGTCAAAGATTAGGGCAAAAATTATAATGAGAATTACAAGACAAGTCATACTACGCCTGGCCCTTTAACCGGAGTGTTTCCAATATGTTGGCTACATCCTCGCATTGGTCCATTGTGTATTCCAAGGTGTCAACAATTTCTTTGAGAGCCAGCATTTTCTTAAAATCATTAACATCTGAATAACCCTCCCCGATGACCTTCCCCAGCCATTTTCGGTTAACCTTGTCCGCTTCATTCTCCAAATCATTTATTTTAACGCAACAACTGGCTATAACATCATCGTTTTTTCTAATATCTTTTAATGACCTTACCCCAAGTTCTATCTGCCTTGCCGCTTCTTTTAGAAATGGAAGAAAATCAATAAGAGGCTGAGGTAAATCTTTTATTCTGTAGATGTTCAATCTATTTACCACCTTCTCAAGGGAATCAATAACATTGTCCATATTATAAACAAAAAATTTAATATCTCCCTTCTCCTCGGTAACCCTTGTATGGTCATAAAGCAGTTCCTCTATTACCTTATGGACAATCTCATCCGCCTCGTCTTCTAATCTGTCTAGGTTTCGAGCAACCTCTGGGAGGGTTGAATAATCCTTTTCGAGACCTTCTAAAAGAGCCACCGCCTCACTTATCTTCTTGGCTAATTCTTCGTATAAATCAAAAAACTTTTTTCCTCGGGGGAAAAACATAGAATCTAATGATTTATTGTTCTGAATCTTGAATCTTGTCCGTTGGTTTGGAAAGTTTGAATAATTCTATGGCATTCTCGGTGGTAATTATTGCCATTTTCTCAAAAGAAACTCCCTTGATTTCGGCAAGATGCCGACAAATCAAATTTACACCTAAGGGATTATTCCTCTTTTCCGGAAAATCAGGGGGAGTGAGATAAGGGGAATCGGTCTCAACCAAGATTCTTTCCAGAGGGGTTTTTTTAATAATTTCATCAAAATCCACACCATCAATCTTTTTGAAAATTATGCCGTTAAAACCAAGATAAAGTCCCATTCCTAAATACTCCTGTGCCTGCCCCCAGGTGCCAGTAAAACAGTGAACAACGCCACGAATTCCTAAATCTGAGACCTGAGACCTCAAAAACTCTATCAAGTCGCTGTGAGCCATTCGGCAATGAAAAATAACTGGCAGGTCCAATTCCTTGGCTAGCCCTATCTGCTCAAAAAGCACCTCCATTTGTTTTTTTCTGAATTTCTCAAACCTTGTTTTTGTCTTCGGTTTCCAATAGTAGTCCAGACCAATTTCTCCAATTGCCACAACCTTTTCTGACCGAGTTAGTTCTCTGTATTTTTGATAATCAAAGTCCTCCTTATCCGAGATAAACCCTTTTCGGAAATCCAACTCCGAAGGATCAACCCGCCGGCTTTCCAGATGAATTGGATGCAGACCTATAGCCGCAAAAACCCCTTCTTTATATTTTTGGGCAATCTCTACTGCCCTCTTTGAGGTAGCATACTTTGTTCCCACATTGATAATCCAAATGTCCTGATTCAGGCATTCTCCAATTACCTTGTCAAAGTCATCCTTGAAAGAGGCGAAATTCAAATGGGCATGGGTATCAATTAACATAGTTTAAGCGCAAAGTTTATTAAAATTCAAATCTCAAAATTCAAATCTCAAATCTCAAAATTCAAAATTACCTTTTACCTTCCATAGTTGAAATTTATCGAAATTT
>CAZPZY010000005.1:0-33913 GCA_964591195.1 uncultured Candidatus Saccharibacteria bacterium | reverse complement strand
CGCTTCTGTCTGACCAATATCCAGCAAAAACCCTCAAAATCGCTGAAAGAGAATCCCTTAATCCGCCAATCAAGCCCACAGCCAATCCAGCACCTCCCAAGGACTCAATAAAAAGAGGCAAAATGGGAATTACCATTTCACCGCTAACATCATTAAGAAAACTCACTATTCCGAGCAGTATCACATTTTTACTGACACCTTTTTTTTCATCTCTCATACTCGCCTGGGCTGTTTTTCTCTTATCCGTTGAAGCATCCTTCGTTTTTCAGAGAATGGAATCTTGGTTTTTTGAATAACCCTTTGAAAAAAATCAATACTTGCATCATATGTCAAGCGGTCAATTGGGTAGGGAATATTATCCTTGCCCCCATAGGCAAAGCAATACCGGGCTGGGTCCTCATACGAGGCCTGTGCCCCGTATATCAGTTCTGAAATTAAAGTCAGAGCCCTGACGGTCTTAGGTCCTACCCCCTTTTCTGATAAAAGCGCCTCGTAGTTTGCCGGCTTTCGTTCGCAGAGGTGAGCCAATATCCTTTCTAAATATCTGCTTTTCGAAAGGTCCTCCAGGAGAACCGGATGCCAAAAAAAGTCTCTGTTTTCCAATTTCAAAAGGGTTGACCTCTCTCCCCTAAATCCTATCGTTATTGTCTGGGATAATTTGGAGATATGTTTTCTTAAGATCCTGAAATCCTTCATTAGCCCCCTATAACCTCCCTGAATCAATGCCACGCTTATTTTCTGAACATTCTGGCTCTTTTTGGCAACCAAATTCAAGGTCGGAACCCTGCTCTGGCTAACAATTCCTGAATGGGGCTCCAAGATTATATCTGTAATCTTCTGTGAATACCAGTGGTATCTCCTGGCAGTTTGGTTTATGGTGTTCATTCCCTGCTGAATAACCGCCCAGGCGCCGCTTTTGGAAAAGAAAAAATTATGATGGTAAATCTGATAGCCATCCTGAACCAAAGCGCTGTCTACCTTGGCAGACATCCTGGAATTATAAACAAGGGCTTCAGCGCTTGAGGAGGGCAAACCCAAAAGACCTGCCCAGTTTTGGATTTCCTCCGGCGTCTTTCTGGATGTCTTGCCCTTGCCTCCGCAGATGAAAATTCCCAAATCTTTTTCCAACCCCTTCAATGCCTGCTTAAGGGCGCCAGTGGTGATTGTGGTTGTGCCACTGCTGTTCCAATCCATTCCGATAACACAACTCAATGACTGAAACCATACCGGGTCGGAGATCCTTTTTATAAACTCATCAGGCCCATATTCTGAAACCATCTCAATGACAATCATTCTAGTCAGTTTAACCATCCTCTCAAACAGCCACCTTGGCACATGTCCTGTGTCCAATGGCATTATGGCTACACCCCGTTGCATATTATTTTGTACCTATTAATAACAAGACCCTATTTCAAAATTTTTATCTGGTCCGGACTGACAAGAACAATCTCTGTTCTTCCCCGATATGCCCTAATTAAGCCCTCAATCTCAACCACCCTGCCTTGGTATTGCTCAATATTTGGAAAATTTGGCAGGTCTGAAGAAAAGACAACCACAGAGAAGGGACAGGTTCTGTAGTCCTCACAAAAATCAAGAAAGGTGGTATTAGATAAAGATGTAAAAACCTGATAAACCCTGCCAACAACGCATTTATGCCTGCCGACATAGTTTTCTGTTTCCTGAATGCCGATACAGGCACCCTCTCCCAACGACAAATCAAAATCGGTTGAGGTGGAAGGAATCGGGCTTGGACAGACAGCCCAGAGCCCCTTCTTTTCTTCTCTGGCTTTTTTCTGGGCCTGAACAAACTCTTCAGCATATTTTATATCGGGCGGAAAGGTATAGGCATAGGCGTATCCCTCCCTGATAAGGTACCGGTTTACAAATATATCTCCCACATAAACATATCTTAAGAGCCTGCCGTATTTATCCGTTTCAGAAACATCCTTCTCTAACCTTACCCTCTTCCCTTCTACCAACTCTTTGTTCTTTTTGTATGCCTCTTCTCCGAAGCACTGAACTGGTTTTCTTGGGTCAGGTCTCTCTGGAGCATCAATGCCAATATAGCGCACCTTCCTGCCTCCGGCAATCTCTATTGTGTCTCCATCAATGACCTTGGTTACCAAAACCCCTCTCTCTTCCTGGCCTGTTTTAGCAAAAGGAAACCTTCCATATCTAATAATACAAGTAGCACCTAAAACCACAGACAAAACCGCTATCAGCAAAACAAACCAATGCCTCTTGTGGTCTTTTATCATTTGTAAAGATTCCTAAAAATTTGCTTTCAAAACAAAGGTCTCCCTGTCATTTCTTTTGGTTTTTTAATCCCCATTATCTTGAGAATAGTGGGAGCAACATCTTTTTGCCCTCCATTTCTCAATCTTATTTTTTTTAGCTTATTGTCATTTGAAACAATAATGAAGGGCACAGGATTTGTTGAGTGACTCGGCTTGGGGCTCCCATCAGGATATAACTTTTCCTCAGCACTGCCATGGTCGGCTGTAAGTATCATCACATAGTTGTTTTCCAATCCCGCTCTAACTACCCTGCCCACACACTGGTCAACAACCTCTACTGCCTTTATAATCGCTTCCTTCTTTGCCGAATGACCCACCAAATCGCAGTTGGCAAAATTGACAAGGATGAAATCAAATTCATTTTTTTTAATCTGTTTTATCACCTGAGGAACAATCCTGTAGGCGGACATCTCCGGCTTTTTGTCATAGGAGGGGACCTTCGGAGAAGGTATCATAATCCGTTTCTCCCCGGGATTTGGCTTTTCAATTTGGGAATTAAAAAAGTAGGTTACATGGGCGTACTTTTCTGTCTCGGCAATTCTTAATTGCTTCAACCCATTTTTTGCCAAAACCTGACCAAGATTATTTTTGACCACCGATTCCTTAAAGACAAAGGGGCAGGAAAAGGTCTTGTCGTACTGGGTCATGGTTGTAAAAAGAACATGAGGATGGATCTCTCTTTTAAACTGAGGAAACCTCCGGCTGATAAAAGCGCGGGTAAGCTGTCTTGGCCTGTCTGTTCTAAAATTGAAAAATATCACCGAGTCGTTATCCCTAATTAATCCGAAGGGCTTTTTATCCTGATTGACAACAACATTTGGCTGGATGTAATAATCAGTCGGGTCGCCCCTTTTGTAGGAGTTTTCAATTGCCGCTTTGGCTGATTCCGCCTTAAACCCCCTGCCTAGGGTAAGCATATCATAGGCCCTTTTTGTTCTATCCCAGTTATTGTCTCTGTCCATGGCATAATACCTTCCAATAACTGTAGAGACTCTGCCCAGTTTCAATCTTTTTTCTCTCTTCTCTATAATCTTCAGATATCTTAGAGCCGAGCGCTCGGGCACATCCCTCCCATCGGCAAAAAAATGAATAAAAACCTTCTTGACCGAAGTCATCTTTGCCATTTTCAGAATCGCCAACAAGTGATTGATATGGCTATGAACCCCTCCGTCCGAACAAAGACCCATTAAATGAACAGAGGAATTTTTCTTTTTGGCAAAACTCAGGGCTCTTTTGAGGACCTTGTTTCCAAAAAAACTTTTATCTCTAATAGCCCTATTTATTACCTCGTACATCTGGAGAACAATCCTCCCCGCTCCCATATGGAGGTGTCCAACCTCAGAATTTCCTTCCGTTCCCTTGGGAAGCCCTACCGCCTGACCAGCAGCCTTGTTTTGGCAATGGGGGTAATGACTAAAAAAATAATCAAAATTTGGGGTCCGCGCCTGGCTAATATAATTTCCTGGGCTAGGAGGGGCTATTCCCCAACCGTCCATTACAACCAAAATTACCCTTGCTCTATTCCTTTTTGGATTTTTTTTATTCATCATTTTACATCGGCACAATTTAATAGTATTCCTTAAGTTTTTTTAGTTTTTTGTGCTTCCTTATTTTTTCTATTGCCTTGGCTTCAATCTGTCTAATTCTCTCCCGGGTTACCCCAAACTCCTTTCCCACCTCTTCCAAGGTATGACGCACGCCGTCGCTTAAACCATGCCTCATTTTTAAAATCTCCCGCTCTCTTGGGCTTAAGTCGGCCATAATCTCCTGGAGCCGCTCCTTTAAGATATTCTTGCCAGCCAATGAAGAAGGAGAAGAGGTTTTTTTGTCGGCAATAAACTCAGCCAAGATATTGCTTTTTTCATCCTTCCCTACCGGCGTCTCCAAAGAAACAACCCGCTGGGAGATATTCTGAATATGACGAACCTTCTCAACCTCTATTCCCATCTCAGCGGCGATTTCTTCAGCCATTGGCTCTCTTCCCAATTCTTGAAGTAATTTTCTTCTCACCTGGTTATATCTTACAATCGTCTCCACCATATGCACAGGTATCCTAATTGTCTTCCCAAAATCGGCTATTGCTCGGGTTATTGCCTGCCTAATCCACCAGGTGGCATAGGTGGAAAATTTATAGCCCTTTCTCCAATCAAATTTTTCTACTGCCCGAAAAAGACCAATGTTCCCTTCCTGGATAAGGTCTAAAAATGTCAAATTGGGAGACCTGCCAACATACTTCTTGGCAATTGAGACCACCAGCCGAAGATTTGCCTGGATTAACTTTTCTTTTGCCTTTTTATCACCCTTTTCAATTCTCTTGGCTAACTGCTTCTCTTCTTCAACACTGATACGAGGGAAATTGCCCATTTCCTTTAGGTACATCTGAATCGGGTCTGAATATAAAACAGAGTGGTCGGTCTTTTCCTCTTCCGTTTTCATCCTTGCCATATCTAAAAACCCCCTGGTTTTTTTCTTAGGGGAAATGGAACGCTTTGCCTTTTTTACTGATTTCCTCTTTTTAGGAGAGGTTTTCTTTACCATACTGAATAAGATGATGGACCCTTTTTGTTAATTGCTCAACCCGCTTGAGGTCTCCCTCTTCTTCAGCCCTTCTTATCTCCAGATAAAGCCCATCTATCCTTTCCTTGAGGCTTAAGGAACGGATTGAGTTTATACAGAACCTTATTTCCGACTGAACATCCTTTTCCTCCAACTTCTCCATTTCTGCCCGAAAAGAGAGAATGTCAAAAACCTCTGATTTGGGTCTCTTTCCCTTTTTTAGGGCAGAGAGTACCTCCCTTATCTGAGGAGAAAAAAGCTCTAGGTCCTTATCGCTGATTATAGCAACATCTTGGGGAAACTTCAAAGCCAATAGAGCCAGTCGTTCTTCAAGCATCTGCCTGCGGGTCTTTTTGACAGGCGGGCAAATCTCCTTGCTGTCTTCCTGAGATATTCTCCCATCGCTTTTTATCTTCCCCAACTCCTCGCGAATATCCTCCTCCCTGGCTCTTAACCTTTTAGATAGTCTCTGGATCCAATCGGACTGCTCTATCTTATTGGGAATCCTTTTAATCAACGGTAAAAGGATGCCTAAAATTTTTTTCCTTCCCTCAGGGGTTTGAGAATCAGCCTGGCCAAAGGCGCTGTCAAAGTAAAAATCAAAAATTGAAACTGCTCCCTTAACAGCTGTCTTCCAGTCCTTTTTGTTATCAAGAATAATTTCTGCCGGGTCCTTGCCGTAAGGCAATCGAACCACCCTTATATCAAATCCCAGGGATTGGGCTAGTTCAATGCCCCTCTTGGTTGCTGCTTCCCCGGCAATATCCATATCAAAAGCAACCAAAAGGTTATTTGAATATCTCTTTAAGACCCTTAACTGATAGGGGGTAAGGGCAGTCCCGCAGGTGGCAACAGTATTTTCGTCTCCTGCCTGAGAAGCCATAATTAAATCAACATTCCCCTCAACCAAAATGCAATAGTCCCTTTTCCTTATCTCTATCTTTGCCTTGTCCAGACCATAAAGAGCCCGGCTCTTGTCATAGAGCAAGGTGTTTGGGGTATTGATATACTTGGCTTTTTGCCCAAGGTCTAAAAATTCCCGTCCGCTAAAGCCAATTACCTGACTATTAAGATCAAATATGGGGAAAATAATTCTGCCCCGAAAACGGTCATAGACAGCATTTTCTTTCTCAATAGCCACTCCTGACTTGACAATCTCGTCTTTCTTATAGCCCCGGGAAAGCAGAAAATCTACCAGGGCTCTCCACTGATTGGGAGCCCATCCAAGGCGCCACTTCTTGATTGATTCTTCAGAGACCCCCCGCTTTAGAAGATATGCCTTGGCTCTTTTCCCGTTCTGGCTTCCAGCCAACTGCTTTTCAAAAAACTTGGTGGAAAGTTCACAGATCTCATAAAGACGCTGCCTCTCTGTCTTGAATCTCTGCCATTGAGGGGATCTTGGCTTCAACTCCACCCCGGCCTTTTGAGCCAAAATTCGCAGGGCATCACCAAATTCCACTCCCTCTATTTCCATTACGAACTTAAAAATATCACCACCACGAGAACAACCAAAGCAATGCCAAATCTGACGAGAAGGAGAGACAAAAAAAGAGGGGGTTTTCTCGGAATGAAAAGGGCAAAGGGCCTTATAGTTTGCCCCTGCCTTCTGAAGCTTGATATAGGAACCAATTACCTCAACTATGTCCAAGCGATTTTTTATTTCCTCAATCGGGTTTTCAATCATCACCAAATTTTAGCAAAAAACCGACCAAAAGGCAATTTGAACTGAAGTAAAATTTGACATATAGGCTTTAGCCCAGTAAAATTAAAAGAAAGTCTCCCGTTTTAAACGGGATTTAAAAATAAATAAAACCTATGAAAATTCTATTTTTATATGACTTCCCTCTTTGGGGTTCAGGGTCAGGAGAATGGCTAAGGCAAATTGTTGAGGAACTCCTAAAATTAAATCACAAAATCGGAATAATTTCCCCCGAGGGAAGAAGATTTTTGGAAGACAAAATCAAACAATATAAGGTTTCTCTTCCTCAAATTCCCGTTTATATAGGACACCCAGAGTTAAAAGGGGCAAAAAGATATTCCGAATTGTCTGAAAGAGAAATTACTGAAATCTATAAATCCTATTTAGACACAACCATTGAAGCAGTGGCAAATTTTAAGCCCGATATTTTGCATGTTCACCATCTTTTTTTAATCACCTGGGTAGCCAGGTATATTAATTCTCTTTCGGGAATAAAATACTTAATTTTATCCCACGGAAGCGACCTCTATTCCCTTGACGCTGATAAGAGATATTTCCCCTTAACCAAAGACGCTGTTAATTCAGCAAGGGGGATTGTGGCAAATAGTGGTTTTACCAGAAAAGAATTAATTAAAGCATTTGGCAAAGAAATCTCCAAGAAACTCTCTGTCATCCCCGGTGGGGTTGACATAAAAGATTATCCCAACAATATGGATACAACCTTATTAGATGAAAAATACGACCTTAAAGACAAAAGGGTCGTTTTATTTACCGGCAGATTAATCTCCCATAAGGGAGTAAAATACCTGGTCAAAGCAGCAAAAGAAATTAAGGGAGAGGTTGTTTTGATCGGCGAAGGACCGGAAAAGCAATACCTCAAGGAGTTCGTGGAGAAAAAAGGACTGAAAAATGTTCACCTCTTAGGTTACCTTCCTCCTGAAGAACTAACCAAATTCTATTACCGAGCAGATGTTTTTGTTGCCCCATCTGTCTGGGATGAGCCCTTTGGATTGACAATTTTGGAAGCCATGGCTTCCAAAACGCCGGTTATTACTACCCGGAGAGGAGGAATTCCTATGTTGGTGAAATCTGGTCATAATGGAATTTTCGTCAAAGCCCGAAATTCCAAAAGAATTGCCGAGGCCGTCAATAAACTTCTAGAAAATGATGAACTAAGAAAAAAAATGGGAGAAAATGCCCGAGAGATCGTAGAGAAAAAATTTACCTGGAAAATAACTGCTTTAAAGTTTCACCGACTTTACAAAAAAATAGGAGACAGCAAAAATGGCAGAAGGTAAAAGAATAGAAACTTTCTCTCCGGTCTTTAAATTCTTACAAACGTACCAACAAAGGAGGTAAATTCGTCCTCTTTTTGTTTCCAGAATTTATGTCAAAATAAGATAAGACAAATTGGACGGTGGAAAGGGAAACTTCCAAAAAACGAGAGAAAGCATTATTGACCCAAATTTGTCTTTGCCCTATCGTTTTCCGAAGTAAAAAAAGAAAAAGGCCAAGTTGAGTAGAGATTTGTTACTGAGGAAAAATAAAATAATTATGCCTCAAATCAAAACAACTGAAAAATTTGGTGTCTCAGTTGTTATTCCCTGCTATAAAAGAATAAAGCAAACTATAAAAACCCTCAATTTAATTTTTAATTCCAAAGGCTGGGGAGAAAGTTATCAAGGAGAAGTTATTGTGGCAGATTCAACCAGAGATGATTCTTTGAAAAAAGCATTATTTGAAAAATTTAATGATAAATTTCTAAAAAGAGAGTTTTTCTATATTAAACCAAAAAAAATTGGAATCTCCGTTAATAAAAACGCTGGGGCGAGAAAAGCAAAATTCCCCATCTTAATTTTTTGCGATTCCGATATAGAAGTAGAAGAAGATACCATCTTGAAAAGCATAAAGGCATTAAAAAAACACAAATTGGTAGCAGCTTTAACTGGAAATGTTATTTGGAAAGGTGGAGAAAAAGATGGTCAATTAGACCGGCCGAGAAAAGAAGACAGAATGATAAAATATAAAGGGACCTGGTTTGTTGAAAATATCTTCTCTCGTTATGAAGCAACTTATAAAAAGGTCTTCTCAGAGGTTGGTGGTTATGATGAAGAAGTTTTTAATATGCGAGGGGAAGGTTCTGATTTGTCAATAAGATATTGGAGAGCTGGTTATCCTTTAGCTTATGACTCTTCTATCAATGTTCATCACATAGCCGATGCTCCCTATAGTATTGCCTTGCGAGTGAAACACCCTGAATGGGGAATTGCTAAAGACCTGCTTCTTTTAGCCTATAAATACGACCTTTTAGAGGAAGAAGAGGGAAATTTTTCAAGAACAATGGGTCTAAATTTTAGTAAATTCGGAAAAATTGGCTATTTTAGAGTACTGCAAGGGATAGGAAATTATTTAGATTATATCATTTTGAGCAAAAAGAAAATTGACAAACAAAAAAAGAAATTGAAATCAAGATATGGGTTTAGATTTTTTGAAATCTTCGATAGAAAGGTTCTTTTCAAAAAATGTCTAAAAGAAGCAGAAAAAAGGTTAGAGAAAATAAGGAAAAATATTTTTGGCTAAAATGAGAAAAAGAAAATTAAAAATCGCCCAACTTGTTCTACCTTGGATCCCCCTGCCTCCTCCCGGCTATGCGGGAACAGAATGGATTGTTTATTGGCTAACCGAAGAGTTGACACGAAGAGGTCATAAAGTTACTCTCTTTTCCGTCGGAGAATCAAAAACAAGGGCTCGTCTTTATTTTCTTTTCAAAAAATCTCTTGGCCTTCAACCAGATGTAATGAGGACTTTAAAAAGCTCTTTTTATCCTTTAATGCATGTGGCTTCTTGTTTTGAAAAACAAGACGAGTTTGACATTATTCATTCTCATGCCCAATTCTTAGCATTACCTTTTGCCGCTGTGTCGAAAACACCCTCTCTGCACACTTTCCATAGAATATTCAAATTTGAATCAAAAGACGAAGAAGAACTTGTCAAACATTATGCCTGGCTAAATTTCACCTCTATTAGCAACTCTCAAAGAATACCGGGAATAAATTTTATAGCCACTGTTTACAATGGAGTGCCAGTCAAAAATTTTAAATTCTCAAAAAAACCAGGTAAATATCTCCTTTGGGTCGGGAGAATTATAGATAAAAAAGGGCCGAAAGAGGCTATTTTAGTAGCTAAAAAACTCAAAATGAAACTCATTATGATAGGAAAAATAACTCAACCAGAATACTTTGAAAAAGAAATTAAACCAGAAATAGATGGGAAATTAATTAACTACCTCGGCGAATTGCCTCAAAAAACATTAAGAAAATACTATACTGGTGCTTACTGCACCCTTTTTCCTGTTAAATGGCCGGAACCTTTTGGTTTGGTAGCAGTAGAATCAATGGCCTCAGGAACCCCAGTAGTTGCTTTCAGCAATGGAGGAGCTCGAGAAACAATAGTTCATAAAAAAACAGGGTTTTTAGTAAAAGAAAAAGAAGGAATAAGTGGGTTAGTGGAAGGGGTAAAAAATGTTGACTCAATTAAAAGAGAAGACTGCCGAGAATGGGTAGAGGAAAATTTCACGGTTGAGAAAATGGCTGATGATTACGAAAAAATTTACTATAAATTGACAAAAAAATAATGATTAAAAACTGAAGAAAAACGTTCTCCGGTTGCTGATATGCTACAATCTGAATTCAGACCCAACAATATCCTAATTGACGGGAGGAGCTTCTCTTGAACTTTTCAGCCAAACTTCGTGAGACGGGTAGAAAAAAATTTAAAGAACCCTTCCTAATAATATTGCCTTGATTGAAAGAGGCAGTAGAATTCAATTGCAATCTTAAAACCTCTCGCTAAGAAAATAGAAAGATAACTAAAAAACTATAGAAATCAGCTTAAAAGGTCTTGATAATCTTCTAAATTTATGAGAAGATAAGGAATTATGAGTAAAAAGCTTCGGATTGCTCAAATAGCTCCCTTAAGATTCCCTATTCCTCCAAGAAAATATGGGGGAATTGAAAGAATTGTCTCTTTTTTGACTGAGGAGTTATTTAAAAGAGGCTACCAAGTAACTTTATTTGCTTCGGGCAATTCTAAAACTAGAGCTAAATTAGTTTCAGTGATAAAAAAAGATTTAGATGAGAAAAAAATCCCTTGGGCAGATTGGTATTGGAATATCTTTAATCATTCCTCGGCTTTCCAAATGGAAAAGAAATTTGATATTTTTCATAGTCATTGTGGCTTTATGGGAATCTTCTTTGAAAAATTTATAAAAATCCCGGTTTTACATACTTTACACAACATCCCCAATTCTTCTGACCACCGTTGGGGAATATTTAAGCATTTCAAGGACTACCTAAATGTAGTTTTTATCTCCAAATCTGAACAAAAGAATTCTCCTTTAAGATTCAAAAAAGAATGGGTTGTTTACAATGGAATAAATGTCTCTCAGTTCAAATTTAATCTTAAACCAAAAAATCACTTTATTTGGGTAGGAAGAATTGATCCTCGAAAAGGTCCTCAAAACGCAATTCAAATCGCCAAAAGGCTTGGTCTTAAATTGCTTTTAGTTGGTCAAATTCAATCAATATATAAAGATTATTTTCAAAGAGAAATAAAGCCTCATTTAACTTCAAAAATAAGATTTATAGGAGAGGTTCCTCAAAAAGAACTCCCAAATTTCTATACCAAAGCAAAAGCGCTTTTGTATCCAATTGAATGGGAAGAACCTTTTGGCTTGGTAATGGCAGAGAGTATGGCTTGCGGAACCCCGGTTGTCGCCTTTAAGCGTGGCTCAGTCCCGGAGGTAATAAAGGACGGAAAAACTGGATTTATAGTAGAACCTTTTGATAAACAAGGTAAGCCAAACCTAAAAGGATTTATTGAGGCCATTAAAAAAATTGATCAGATAGACCGAAGGGAATGCCGAAAATGGGTTGAGGAAAATTTTACGATTGAGAAAATGGTGGATGGATATGAAAGGGTCTACAAAGAAATACTAAAAAGAGAAAACTAATTGTCTATATTAATCAATCTTTTTAGCAACTATTTTTATTTGGCTATTGGGGATAAGATGCAAGAGCCCATCCTTGTCTTCAATAACGGTTTTTCTTAAACTAATTTCTTTCACCCTTCCCTCAATTCCAGCAATTTTTACCTTCTCTCCCACATAGTACTGGCCCTCTAAAACAATAAAAACCCCGGCAATAAAATCAGAGATAACGCTCTTTGCCGCCATACCCACAGCAAGACCGGCAACACCCAAACCAGCCAAAATAGGGCTAATGTCTATACCAAATTCCGGCAGAACCACCAAAATGGCAATGCTCCATATTATAAAGCGGCTGGTCCCTGAAAAAATGCTGATTATGGTTTCAAGTTGGGCGCGCCTCTCTTTCTTGAAAATTTTGTCTTTAAGCCGGCTCTCAACAAATCTTCTGATAAGACCCCTCAAGAACCGCTCAACCAAAAAGGCGGTAAGAAGTATCAAAACCACCCGCATCCCGGCAGTAAAGAGCCCAAGAGGAAACTTCCCTATTTGCTCAAAATTATCTAATATCATACTTTCCCCCATATTCTATCACATTCATATACCCCATTTCCAACTGGCAGTGCCTTTTGGATAAAATCCCGATGTTAACCCTTCAGAAACACCTCCCCCTCTTCTGCTCAGATCATGGATTTATCCATCCTTTTTAAAATCTAAAAAATAGACAATTTCTTCGTCTAATTTCTCTAAATCAAGCAAAACCTTTTCCCGTCTTGGTCTGCCGTTTGCGTTTCTGAAATCTCTTTGAAAAGAACCGCATTTAACCAAAACTTCATCATCTATTTTAATAAAAGAAATCTGTTCTAATTTAAATTCTACTTTTCTTAATCTTGACCAAGCGCCCCTTTTAATTCTTTCTAACTCATATTTTGACTTACCACCTTTCAATGCTTCATGCCATTTCTGGAAAGTTCGCTTGTCATCGTTGTATTTTACCTCTCCCATAGCAAGAATTAAACCCACACAACCAAAATCTTTTATAGCATTCGCGGTAGCTTCGCTATCATTTACAATGATCTGATGACTGCTTGTATTTATAGCATGGGCTTTAAAATCCCAAGGAATTTTTAAAAATCCATCAAAGCGAACATTCCCATATTTGGGACCAGGAATTTCCATAACATTCTTAAAAATTCTCTCACATAAAAATTGAAAATACCATCCTATCCATTCCATTTGTCTCCACTGATTAAATCCTGCTTCTTTCATTTCCAAAATAGATTTTCTTCCGTCCCAAAAAACAGGAATATTTTCAAGCTCCTTGGATATTTCTTTTGCTATTTTAAAAAATTCTTCTTTTGTCATTTTTCCCACCAAGTTAATAATCTTTGGTCCTGGATTAATCCTTTTTTGTTTAAGTAATAGTCCAAAAGATGTTTAAAAACAATTTTTCCGTTTTTGTTTAAATCACCCATAACAAAATCTCTTTCAAGCATATAAGAGACAACACCTACCATTCCACTGCCGCACAACGGATCAAAAATTAAATCGTTTTTATTTGAAAAATGCTCTATTAAACATTGAAGAAGTTTAAAAGGCAATCTCGTTGGGTATTTTGGCATATTAACCTTGTAATCTCTTTTAAAGTTTAGGGTGCTTAAATTTGGCTCTCCTCTCTGGCAATGAACAGTATTACATCTGTTATTATAAATCCATCTATCACCTTTAGTTATCCAATAAATTTCATAAACATTATGAGAAGGTTTCTTCCTACAAACGGGAGCAAAATTATATGTCCAATACATTTTCCCTCGTAAGGTCAATCCTTTAAATTTCATAATTCTATCATGAATAATATTGCTGTTATTCCACCCAGAAAAAACCAAGGCCTGGCCACTTTCTTTTAGGTTTCTTTTTATACATTCTAATAATTGTTGAATTTTTTCTCCATATTCTGAGACGCTCCACTCAACATAGCCATCCACTACATTGTTAACATTTCTGTGGTAATTCGTAGGCTTCCCGCTAAACTCTATTCCAAACGGCGGATCTGTAATTATTAAATCTGCATTAACACCAGACCAATCGTTCATATCTCTAACAATATATTTGCCTAACAATTCCTTAATCATTTTCTTATCCTCTGCCTGAGTAATTTCAGATTTAAACAACGTGGTATCTTGAGAAAACAAATTTTTATTCATACTACTCCCCCTATTGGCAATATATATTGAATAACAAATCAAATCCGCTAAAAAATTTTTCGGCCAAAGAAATCAAATATTCCCACGCCTTAGTCACATGCTCCAGCGCAGTGATGGCGGAGGGGGTGAGATTCGAACTCACGAGCCCCCTTTCGAGGGCACGGCTCTCCAGGCCGTCCCGTTAAGCCACTCCGGCACCCCTCCTCGAGATTAAACTTATTTTTATTAATCCAGCCCTTTCACCTAAGTGTCCCTTTTTATCTTATCTAATTTTATAAATGCCTTTTTGTCCTGATATTGTAGACGGCATACTCCTAATGGGTTGGGTTGTGGACCCTTCCTTATTCTGTTTTGTTCCTGCTTTCCTCTTTGCTAATCCAGAAAATGTATAAAATCTCCAGCAGGGCAAAGGTATTCAAAACAAGCAAAACTATAAACCAAAACTTATCGCTCTTTCTCGCCGCCTTCCAAAGGGCCAACCCCTTCCAGGGGAGAACCCAAACAACTATCAACAAAGCAAACCATGGTGGAAATGAAAGAAAATCCATATTCATAAAGAAGGCCTCATCCCCCGAAGGGCGCGGATGCGCTCCTCAACCGGCGGATGGGTCATAAATAGTTTTGTAAACCAACTCCGGGATTGTTTTCCTTTAAATGGAGAAGAGATAAAAAGATGGGCTACAGAACTATTTGCTACCCGCATCGGGCTTTGGTCTTGAGATATTTTTTCCAATGCCCGAGCCAATCCTTCTGGATAACGGGTGAGAAGGGCACCGCTTGCATCAGCCAAAAATTCTCTCTTTCTGGAAATGGCAAGTTTTATCAATGAAGCGGCAAGCGGAGCCAAAACTGCCGCTAAAATCCCCAAAACCAGCAGGAGCCCTCCTCCAGAATCCCGGGAATCTCTTCTGGCACCTCCCCAAAAACTAATCCTTAAAAAGATATTTGAAAGTATTGCCGCCACGCCAACCAGAACCACCACAACCGTCTGAAGGAGCATATCCTTATTTCTGATATGGGAAAGTTCGTGGGATATTACTCCCTCTAATTCTGGTTTTTCCAACTTCTCCAAGAGTCCTCTGGTTACCGCTACTACGGCGTGTTTTTCGTCTCTTCCAGTGGCAAAGGCATTGGGCTGGGCCTCATTGATAATATAAATCTTGGGCAGAGGAAGCCCGGCTGTAATACAGAGATTTTCAACAATCCTATAGAGTTCAGGATTGTCTTTCTTTTTAATCGGCTGGGCATGGGTAATACCTAAAACAATCTTATCTGAATACCAATAACTGAAAAAACTCTGAAGGAAAGCCAAGATCACCGCTATTATCAAGAAAATACTGTTATTCAATAAATAACTAAAAAGCCAGCCCAGCCCAATTATAAAAATCAAAAATCCGGTAATCAAAATCCAGGTCTTTCGGACGTTTGACTCGGCTTGGGAATACAGGGTAGGCATAACTTTATCTTTTCAAACCTAAAATTTCACTTGGGGAACCTTTCTCTCCTCCGGGGCTGTTAACTCAAACAATTCCATCTTCTTAAAGCCAAAAGCAGAGGCAACAAGATTTGTGGGAAAACTTTCAATCCTGATATTTAGGTCCCTGACATTGCCATTGTAAAATCTTCTGGCTGCTTGAATTTTATCCTCGGTATCTGTCAGTTCGTCCTGGAATTTCTGAAAGTTTTCCGAAGCCCTTAATTGAGGATAATTTTCCGAGACCGCAAAAAGCGACTTTAGGGTATTAGAAAGCATATTTTCCGCCTCTGCTTTTTCCTTCATTGAGCCGGCCTGCATTGCTTTCGTCCTGGCTTCAGTTACCTTCTCAAAGACCTCCTTCTCGTGACTGGCATATCCCTTTACCGTTTCAAGCAAATTGGGAATCAAATTGTATCTTCTCTTTAGTTGGACATCTATATCCGCCCATGCCTCCTGGGCACGATTCTTTAGTTTTACCAAGCCATTGTAGGTTAATCCAAGCCAGAAGAGAAATAAAACAGCCAATACCCCAAGAATGACTATTGCTAGATTCATATTGCTTCATCCCTTGCTCTTTTTTTATCCGACCTTTTTCCCTAATTATAACCGATTCCCTAAACAAAACAACCCCCACCATCTCAGACATGGTGGGGGTAAAATCAAGAAATCTGGCAAATTAGTACTCTGGGGGAACAGGAGGCACCTTGTCTTTCTTTTCTTCAGGAATCTCAGCCACTACCGCTTCGGTTATCAAAAGGGTACCCGCGGCAGAAGCGGAGTTTTCAAGAGAGACTCTAACAACCTTAGCCGGGTCAACAATACCGCTGGCAACCAGGTCTTCGTATTTCATTGTCTGGGTGTTAAAGCCGAAATTACCTCCTCGTTTCCTTACCTCTTCCAAAACAACCGCTCCATCCATTCCGGCGTTTTGGGCAATCTGCTTCAAGGGGGTCTCCAGCGCCTTCTTTAAGATATTCACTCCTGTCTGCTCATCGCCCTTTAATTGAAGTTTATCCAATTCCGGAATAGCCCTTAATAAGGCAACGCCACCTCCGGGCAGAATTCCTTCTTCAATCGCTGCTCTTGTAGCATTGAGGGCATCTTCGGCTTTTTTCTGCTTCACCTTCTGCTCAACCTCAGTCGCCGCTCCTACCTTAATAACCGCCACTCCTCCGGCCAACTTGGCTAATCGCTCCTGCAGTTTTTCCTTGTCAAAGTCAGAGTCGGTTATCTTTATCTGGCTTTTTATCTGCTTAATCCGGGCATCAATATCCTCCTTCTTGCCTTTGCCTTCAATAATTGTTGTTTTCTCCTTGGTAGAAACCACCTTTCTTGCCCTGCCAAGTTGGTTTAACTCAACCTTGTCTAATTTCAGTCCTGTCTCTTCTGAGATAACCTGAGCACCGCAAACAACCGCAATGTCCTGAAGCATCTCCTTTTTTCTGTCACCAAAGCCCGGCGCCTTTACTGCTAGAGCGTTGAACACTCCCCTTAACTTATTCACCACCAAGGTGGCAAGGGCTTCACCCTCAACGTCTTCAGCAATAATGACCAACTCCTTTTTCCCACTCTGGGCAATTTTTTCTAGGGTAGGAAGGATTTCATTTATGGCAGAGATTTTTTTATCAGTTACCAAAATATAGGGATCTTCCAAAACTGCCTCCATTCTCTCTGTATCGGTAACCATATAAGGAGAGATATAACCATTGTCAAATTGAAGTCCCTTAACAACCTCCTTTTCCAGTCCTAACCGCTTTGATTCTTCTACTGTTACTACGCCGTCTTTCCCTACCTCTGATATTACCTCAGCAATCATCTCTCCAATCTGGCGGTTTAGGGCAGCCACTGTAGCCACCTGAGCAATTTTTTCCTTCTGGGAAATGGGGATAGCCATTTTCTTGATGCCTTTAACGACTGCCCTTACCCCCTTGTCAATGCCTCTTTTCAGCGCCAGGGGATTAGCGCCAGCAGCTACATTTTTCAGCCCCTCCGAAACAATTGCCTGGGTTAAGACAATAGAGGTAGTTGTTCCGTCTCCGGCAACATCATTTGTTTTCTCAGCCACCTGTTTGACAATCTCCGCGCCCATATTCTCTACCTTGTCCGGCAATTCAATCTCCTTGGCTATGGTTACACCATCATCGCAAACCTCAGGCGCTCCAAAGCTCTGCCCAAGAACAACATACCTTCCCTTTGAACCCAAGGTGACCTTTACAGCATTTGCCAATTTATCAACTCCTGATTTTAATTTTCCCCTTGCTTCTTCTTGAAATAAAATTTGTTTAGCCATAGTACCTTTGGATTATAAACCGCGATTATTCTACAATCGCAAGGATGTCTTCTTCTTTAGCAATCAGATATTCTTTGTCTTCGACCTTTATTTCATTTGGACCATACTTTGTAAACAAAACCCTCTGTCCCGGTTTGACAGAAAGGGGAATAATCTTTCCCTCTTCTGTTTTTCTGCCTGGTCCCACGGCAATAACCTTTCCCTCTTCGGGCCTCTCTTTTTCCGCTGTCTCAGGAAGCAAGATGCCCGACTTTGTTTTTTCCGGTTCCTTAACCGGCTCAATTAAAATGTGGTCTGATAATGGCTTTATCTTCATAGGCCTTATTATAATTTAGATACCAAATACGGACCTCTAATATCCGTATTTAGCAAACTCGACCTTTGAGTGCTAATTATATATTAAACAAATTAAAAAATTTTGTCAAGTCCTAGCCTAAAAGCGGATTGCGGTTTAATTTAGACAAGGTGGCTTTGGAAACAAAATGATTTTAAAGGGAGAACAAAGGAACCTTTTTTAGGTTCCCTTAATCTTCTCCTCGAGATACAATGTTTCCCCATTAAATAAACAGAAGCGCCGGCGCCCTCAACCGGAGTCGAACCGGTGTTTGATGGCTGAGAACCATCTGTCCTGGGCCACTAGACGATGAGGGCAGGGGGAAAGTTTGCGCTACCACCCTATCATATTTTAAAAATTGCTTCAACCATCTCCAGCATCTCCGCCCCTTTCCGAATCGCTTCCCCAGCAAAAAATTGCTTCCCACTTAACATCCGACAGCAAAAGGCAAATTTGGCTAATAAAAACGGGTTTCCCTCCAAAGAAATGGCTGGAGAACTAAACCCCCTCAAACCTTCATTATTATTTTACCAAACCTAATTCCCAAATTAAAGATTTCCCTTTTATCCGCCTTATACAACCGAATATGCAACCCTCTCCAGTCATCATATTGCTTTAACCAGCACCATTATTGCGAGAATCACAAGAAATAATGAAAGCCCAATTTCTAACCACAGCGGTTTTGTCTTCAAAGACATTAAACTACCTATTCTGGCTCCGATTATTGAGCCTAAAATTACCGTTACAGCAGGAAGAAATGGTATATTGCCGCGAGACCAAAACACAATTGCTCCTCCAATTGCTGTAAAAATAGTTGCAAACAGTGATGTGGCTATTGCCTTTCGAATATTAAGTCCTATTATTTTTAGAAAAGGAGGAAATAGACTGCCGCCGCTACCTCCACGGAGAATTGTTAAGAAATTGAGAAAGAATGTCCCTAAAATGATAATCTTTGCACTTGGGTCAATTTTTTGAGCAATTTCTGGGAAAATTCTACCAAAATAAATCCCAAATACCGTTATGATAGAAACAATAACAAAGATAATCGCTAGAACTAAGGTTGGTATAAATCCCGTTAAAAATGCCCCTGTTAAAGTACCCATTATCCCGCCAATTATTACATATCGAGCAATTTCCCAATCTATATTCTTTCTGTGACTTATAGCGCCAGTAAGAGAGGAGAATGGTATAACTAATAGATTTACTCCAAAAGCGCTTAGTAAAGGCAATCCAGCAACATAAAGTAAAGGTGTCCTAACAGAGCCCCCGCCTATTCCAAACATACCACTCATAAATCCGGCAAAAAGACCTATGAAAAGATATATCAGCATTTGTGTTATTGGTTCCATTTTATCCCTCTCTTTTCATATTTTGCTCCCGAATTTCTGCCAACAGGTTTTAAATGAACTTCAGCGGAATTTGCTTTAAAACCTACTCCGCCTCAAAACTTGATGCAGGACAGGGCGTCTGGCTCCTCTGAAAGTCAAGATCCTGCGCAAAGTTTCCTTATCCAAAAAAATGACTCCGAATAAAAATTATTACAAACCTTTAGCATTATTTTACCAAATTTAATTCATAAGCCCAAAAGGAAAAATTTAAAGGAATAAGGGCTTCGCTCGGCCGGCGTTTCGGCCGGGCTCGCTTATATTTAACTTGGATTTGTGTATTAAAAAAATCTGATATAATTGAAATGATGGAGCAAAAAACTTTAACTATTAATAACCCTCAAAGAGCAATAGAGGAATATCGAAAGATAGTTATGCCCTTTAATGTTGACGAGAAAATATTATTTATTCTTTCTCGATTTTTTTCCTATTTCCCCCGAGAAGATATTTTTTTTGAAACAAGGAACGGTAGATTAATCATTTTTATAAGACAATTAGATTTTTCATATTTTCTATACAAAATTCGTCAGTTTTCGAGAGTTTATTCAATGTCCGAAATTAATATACTACAACAGATCGCTAATCGCATAAAAGAGATAAAAAGTTATGGATTAAAAGGAAAAAAAAGAATATATGTTGGGTATAACAAAGAGAGAAAAGTTAAGGATAGAAAGAAAAAAGAAATAGAGAGGGGCAAATTTTACTATGCGAGAGAGCACCAATTTTCTTGGGCGAATAACAAGCTTCCTAAGGGATTTGAGAATAAAATCATCATTGGAGATAGCGAGACAGTTTTAAGAAACTTTCCAGATAATTGTATTGATTTAATCTTTACCTCGCCTCCTTATAATTTTGGGCTTGAATATGAAAACCACAAAGACGGAATAAACTGGCAAGAATATTTTGATAAACTATTTAGAATTTTCAAAGAATGTATAAGAGTACTTAAATACGGGGGAAGGATTGTGGTAAACGTTCAACCTCTTTTTTCAGATTATATTCCTATCCATCATATTATTTCGGAATTTTTTATGAAGAATAAATTAATTTGGAAGGGGGAAATTTTATGGGATAAACATAATTACAATTGTAAATATACTGCTTGGGGGAGTTGGAAGAGTCCGAGCAACCCTTATCTGAAATATACGTGGGAGTTCTTGGAAATTTTCTCGAAGGGGACTTTAACACATAGAGGAAATAGAAAATCTGCAGATATCACTGCAGATGAATTTAAAAAATGGGTATACGCAAAATGGGATATTCCCCCGGAATACAAAATGAAAGAATATGGACACCCGGCTATGTTCCCTGAAGAATTAGCTAAAAGAGTAGTTAAGTTATTTAGTTTTAAGAATGATGTGGTACTAGATCCCTTTAATGGGGTAGGAACAACCACCCTTGTGGCTAAAAGACTTGGAAGGGTATATGTAGGGATTGATATTTCTGAAGAGTATTGTAGAAAAGCAGAAATAAGAATTAACAAGGAAGGAAATTCGTTATTTTAATTTTTCACTATGCTCCTATGAATAGAAGAATCAATGAAAAACTTATTTCTATAATAAAAGCATATGAATCCTTGGTTAAAGGAATTGATATACGCGTGCCCAAAATGCTACAGATAGGGCTTATGGAGGAATAGTGAGAGCAGGAAAAGGAAAACTAGTGGAGAGTATAGGGAAAGAACTAATAAAAATAGCTTGGTTAGATTTAGGAAAAAATGAAAATAGACTTTCTTTCATTAATGAAACTATAAAAATTCCTCTCAAAAAGGACTATATAAATAGGATCAAGGATCCCGAGGTAAGAGAATATATAGAGAAAAATATTGAGAAAATGTTTTACAGAATAAAACCTGATGTTCGAGTTCATATAGATGGAAGATTCAAAATTCTATTGAATGTAAAGCGTATACCGAAAATGCCATGTTGAAAAGAATTCTTGTTGATTGCGCGCTTTTAAAACATATCTATCCTGAAGTCTCTTTTGTTTTACTTCAACTAGAGAGTCAATTAGGTGGCGATTATTCTCTTTCAGTAAGTGGCAAATATGGAAGTCCTCCAACTCATACTTTACTTTCCTATTTCGATATAGATTTAAATATTATCACTCTGCTTAGAGGAGAAAGAAAGTGGATCAACCGATACACAAAGCAGATTATTATAAATCATTAGAGATGGAGAGATTAAAAAGGACGGTAAAAATTTTTAAAAAACTATTCCAAGGATAAACCGATACACAAATTCAAATTAAATATAAGCGAGCCTTGCCGAAGAGCCGGGCAAGTAAAAGGACTGGTAAAACACTTCTAAGACAGGGGGCAAAGCCCCCGCCTGCCAATTTTATCTTTATCAGGACAAAAAGGTATCAATCTCTATTTAACTGTCCATCCGCCATCAACAACTAAAACCTCACCATTGACAAAATCTGATTCGTCAGAAGCCAAATAAACCATCGCAAAAGCAATATCTTCTGGCTCACCCAACCGAGGATAAAGAGTATTGCCCTCTAAAAATTTTTTGGTTTCAGGATCAGCCAACATACTTTCGGTCATTTTTGTTTTAATCACTCCTGGAGCAATACAATTTACATTAATTTTCTTTGGGGCATACTCTAAAGCCATTTCTTTTGTTAAGGCAATCATTCCTCCTTTTGAAGCACAATAAGGACCAATTTTGTCAAATCCTACAAAACCAGCAATAGAAGCAACATTAATAATCTTTCCTTTCCCCTGCTTTAACATTTCTGGAATAACTGCTTTTGAACAAAGAAAAACACTTTTCAGATTAACATCAATAATTTTGTCCCAATCTTCTTCTGGCGTTTCGTGAAAAGGAGCAAACTTTACAATACCGGCATTATTAACTAAAACATCAATTCTACCAAATTTCTCCAAACACTCATTTTTCATTTTTTCTACATCTTCTTTCTTTGAAACATCGGTTTTGACAAAAATTGCCTCTCCGCCTTGATTTTCTATTTCTTTTACTGTCTCTTTTCCTCCTTCCTCTGACCAATCAGCAACCACTATCTTTGCTCCTTCTTTTGAAAAAAGAACTGCCGTTGCCCTGCCAATACCAGAACCAGCGCCGGTAATAATGGCAATTTTATCTCTTAAACGCATATGTTTCATTTCTTTTTTGTTTTTAATAATTTTTCGACCTTTATGGCTCCGCCTTTTGCGCGGAGAACAAGTTCTTTTTTACTCCTTGCAACAATTAATTATTTTTTCAAAAATGGTTTTTAATTTATCCCAAACAGTAGCCTCTATTTTTTGCTTATTATTGTCTTGCCTTTCTTTCTTGCCGCCTTCTTCCAAACAGTTAATTTTTTCTCTCTTAAAGTTTTCTTTTTTCATTCCGCCTAAATCAACTACTTCCAAATTCAATCCCCAAAAAAGGCAATACAATTTATATGCCTTATCAAACAAATCCTTGGCTTCATTTTTATTTCCTTTTTTTAATTCTTTTGTTCCCACTTCCATTAATCTCATAGAAGAGGCTAATAAATGCTTGGCAATACACCAGACCTCTCCTTCGTAATCTTTAACAATCTTTTTTAAAAGATCTTTTCTCATTTCTCTTACTTCATTTAATAAATCAAGATATTTCTCTTTACCTGTCTTTTGGGCAGTAAAGAAAAGGTGCTCTTCAATAGAAACTAAATTCATAATAGCAATTGACAGGTCTTCGTCAGAAGACAAATCCAATTTCTTCTCTTTGGTTATTTTTTCAACTTTTTCTAATAATTTTTTATAATTTTTTTCATCGTTCATAACAATGGTTTTAACATCCGGTAATAAAATAAAAAATTACACTGCTTAAAATCAAAAAAGAAACAGGAATAATAACTTTTTGAAAATAAAAATATATCTTGCCATTATTTTTTCTTCTTAAAAATCTATCTGTCAAAAGCCCGAAAGAAAAAGTTAAACTGCCAAAGATAACTCCTAATGTTAATTTATCTACTCCCCAAAGTTGATTGCAAGAATGACCGACGAGCCCCATTTGATAAAGCGGAAAGAAAGTAATTAAATAAAAGAACAACAAAATTAAAAGAGAGCGAAATTTAAATTTAATATTTCTTTTATCCAGCCAAGAAAGAAGCCAAATAACTAAAGAAATAATTAACCCGCCAAGCCAAATCCCAGAAATAGTATCATCAATCCCTAACCGGCGAGAAAACCCCACCCCTCCGGCTACAGCCACTGAACACACTGGACAAGCAGCCCAGGTGCTAAAAGGCAAAAATAAAATAATAAGAAATAAAATTAAAATCTCTTTCATTTTTTTATAACTTCGTTTAACTCTTTAAGTAAGTTTCTTAAGTCAATGTTATACATTTCACAAACCTTGCCGATTTTTAAACTTCCCATTTCAAAAATGGCAAAGGGGCAACCTAAGCAAGGTATATTATATTTTTCTAAAATTTCTTTAGTTTTTGGATAATCTAAAATTTCACAAAGAAGTGTATCTTTAGTTATTTCTTTTGGCATAAATCCGCCAAGGTAATTTTCTCTAAAGTAGAATTTAAAATCTGGTGAATCTGCCGCCAGATGTTTCTTATAGGACATTTCTTTTTAGAAAGACAATGTTTTCTTTTACATTGAATTGAAAATATTTCTTTGTTTTCAAACGCACTTAATATCTCTCTCACGCTAATTTTCTTAGGAGATTTATCTAAAAAATATCCTCCTCTCGGACCTTTCTGAGATCTTACTAAACCTTCCTTCTGCAACCTTGAAAATATCTTTTCTAAAAAATCAAAAGGAATTTTCTCTTTTTGAGAAATTTCTTTTGCAGAACAAATCCTTTTGGCTTTCGCCAAATAAACCATTGTCCTTAAACCATAACGCGATTTAATGGAAATCTGCATAAACTATATAAAAAAAATGGACTAAATTGGTCTAATTTAAATCAATGATATCAAAAATAGATTTTATGTCAAGTATTTTCATAAGTCACATTCTCTTAATATTTCCAGAGTTTGGCTTTTTGTTGATTATGGCAAATTTTCAGTTTTCTTATTAAAAACAAAAACGCCTCCCTGATGGCAGGCAGAGCGACCCGTCCTATCTAAAAATCAAAAAAAGTCTAAATTTACCTGATGAAGTAAGTTCTCTTCAAAAGATGACTCCGCGAATCGTGCTTTGCTCTGGTTCACGGCTTGCCCGATGGGACGATTTTAGAACTTTGAAATGAATAAATTCAATTAAATGTCCTGAATTGATGCTTAAACAAATAGAGGAATCATTACAATTGCCTATCTAATATGACCTCTGCTTTGTTCTCACTATGTACCTAAAAAAGTTTTTTGATTATAAATGGTTCAATGTCTTCTCTTACTAAAACCCTTTGGATATCTGTGGAATAAATCATTCTTTTAATCGGCCTAGTAGGTTCATAATTTTCATTACCCAGAATTGAAAATCCAATATACTCAACTTTCTTTTTGAATCTATGTCTTACAAGATCAATTGCCGGCACAAGATCCGTATCAGAACTAACTAAAATTGCGCTATCATACTTATCATCCATAGCGCCAATAATTAAATCGGTAGCCAATTTAACATCAATTCCTTTTTCTCTTGATCTTTCGTACTTTATCTCTTTAATTCCTAAATCCAAAAGTTTTTGATAATCTATTACTCTATCATCTACTACAACTCTTTCTATTCTTGTCCTTAACTTGCTTGTTTTTATAACCCAATTCAACTTAAATAAATTTGTAAAAAGAGTTGTCTGATTAGAAATAGCTTTCTTGTTCTCGTGTCTATTTTTTCTTTCTCTAACTGTGCCAACATAAAAACGTTTCCCTTCTTTAATTATTTCTCTTTCTCCGGCTAAAAAGTTAGCAAATCTATCAAAATTAAAATCAAGTTCTTGAATATCCAACTTCTTTAAAACAAGGTGATAAAAATTTCCTGAATCAATAAAAATACAAACCCTTTCCATTAGTTTATGTTAATCTACTTTGGTTAAAAAATCAAATAAAAAAACCTGCACAGCTGCTTAAAGCAGGCGCAGGCGACTTTCACTTGACATTTTAAACAAAAATAAAAAATTGTCAAGAGCAAAATCCCTGTGGAAACCCGGAAATAACCTCTACCCCTTGTTACTCATTATTTTAGAATCGTCCAGTAATGGACTTTTTTGATTGAATTAATTATATAATCACAACAAATATATTTTCTTTCTCCCAAAGTTCATCCAAAAATTTTCTCTCTCTATCTGTAACGGGTTTATCTATATCGGTATTGAAAAAGATGTAATAACCATAATCAAACTTCTTACCTGTATTAAGATAACCGATTATCTGACCTAAGCCGGTAACAAATGACCTAAACGTTAATTTGTCATATTTCACCTCGCCAACGGTATTTAATGGAAAAGAAAGGAGATGTCGAGTAGAAAATAACCTTGGCTGCTTATCTATTTCGAACAGAAAATCAGGAGCTGGTTTTGAACCAAAAAACTTATCTCGAAATTGTGTTCTTCCTTCGCTATTTACTCCTTCCATAATCACTTCAATGCGACGATTTTTAAAATAATCACGTAGAGCACGATCAAGGAAACGTTTTATAAAAAAACCTTCTTTTTCTACGCCCTTTGGAGCTTCTCGATTAACTTTCCTTATAATTTTTATTCTTCTCTTTTTGCCTCCAAGACAAGAATTGAGATACTTAGCTAACTTTTCAAACTTCCCCCTTGCTCTTGATTTTTCTTGTTGTGTAGGCATTTATGAATTTCCAACAATTATCAAAAAATGCTATTTAAATTCCTTTTATTCTTGGTCAGGACATCTCTATTTTCTTTAGTCTGTTTTCTAATTCCTTCTTAACTTCTTCCGCACCAAAATCTCTTTTTCTTAGTAAATGACGATTAATTTAATCGCTTCCGGAGTTTTTGAATACCCTTTTCACTTCTTTTTATTATTAAAACAATAAAACCTATACCTCCTAATCCATATAAGAAATCTTTAATTTTTTCTTTCATAAATCATTAAACACTTTTAATAAAAAATATATTATGCAGGCAATAAAAGTAGCAACTGCTAAAAATAAAGAATAACTCATAATTGCACCACCAATTTCTTCGTTAAATAACGAAATAAAAAAGCCGCCACCAAATCCGACACCCAAAAACAAGGCTAAAAGTGCTCCAAAAATATATTCTCCTTCATCCTTCATTTCAAAAATTACTACAATATTTCCTAATTTTTTCTTTCATAGATTTATTTCCTTTATTTTACCCTACCCCTTAGCTCACTATTTCTTTAAATTACCTAACGATGGGCTTTTGGAGGTTGAATAAAAAAATGCCTCTTTTAAAGAAAAATTCTCTTTTAAAGAAAAATAATGTTCTATTTTCCTTCTTTCCATTTATTATACTCTTCCCAAGTTATTCCATATTTTTCTCTACATTCTGCCTTGCAGATTCTTCCTGCTTCACATCTTTGTATATTGTAAGATTCTGGCAAATAACAAGATGCCCCTCCTTTAGGACATTTTACTAAACAAGCATCAAATTTAATCATTTTTTTCCGATAATTTTGACGTTGATATTGCCAAATTCCCATTCCGATTCCAACCAGAATAAGAGCTATCACTAAAATTATTATTTTATTTCCCTTGATTTCTCCTTTCATATATATAAATAAAGTAATAAATAAAAATTCATATTTTATGAGTGTTTTTAAAACCTATTCATTCTTTGTTGTTATAAAATCTGCCCATTGCTATTCGATAATCAACTATATGAAATAAGTTATTAAATTTATTTATATCCCTCAATATTTCATTGATTTCTTCCCTATCAAAATTCTTCATCTTTTCTGTAACATCAAAATTTACACCATTATCTTCAGGATATCGAAATACAACATTATTAGTGTCTTCGATTTTACCCTCTTTTAAGATCTGACAGAAAATATATTTTTTAAACAAAGATTCTCCCTCTTTAAATTTATTCAATATCCTTTTTCTATGTTCTGATCGAGGAATCGTTTTTTCAATGTTTTTCTTTAAATCGCACAATAGAGACTCTATATCGTGTATTGGTAAAAAATGTTCAGTAAGATTAATATCTAATGCTTTTAAAAAGAGCTCTAAACTATGTTTGATATTGAAAAATATTGAAATCAATAACTTTTTTGAATTATAAAGCATAAAGACCATATTGTCATTTCTTTTGTAGTTTTGTCTAAGTAAATTTTCACACCCGATTCTCGCTAATTCTAAAAAACTATGTGCATACCACAACCACTCGTATTTAATCTTTTTTGCTGGTCTCTTAATTTTTTCTTTCATGGATTTGTTCATCTGAAGAAAAACATTAAGATTATTACCAACAATCAGCAAAAATTCAGTTTAAATTTTTTCCTATTAGAGCTTGTAAAAATATAACTTTTACTTCAAAAATATCTCTCAATTAACTTTTTATTTTTTCAGCTTTTTTCTACAGATTAGAAAATTAAACTCAATACCCAAAGAATAACAATAACAATTAGGATAAGAAGTGGAACAAAAATAAATGCTAAAATGATATTCTCAAATATAAGACGAGGAAGTAAAAACAAAAATCCAGACAAGCAACCTAATAGATTTTCCACCTCTTCTTTAAAAAAATCTAAAGTTTCATTTCCGCCTTTTAAGCGTTCCTCTCCTTCTTTTTTTCTCCTTTGGATTGTTTCCTTTTTATTATAAGTGCCCGTCTTTAGTTTTTCTTCTATTTCAAATAACTCTTTTATATTTTTCTCTGATTGGTTTTCTTTCATATAGATTTATCCCTCTAGATATGTCCGTAAATTCTCATATTAACTAAAGTATAAACAATACCTAAAATTAATCCAACTATAGCTAAAATTCTATCATTTTCTTTCTGTCCTTTAACTTGACATAGACCTATTGCCGAAAAAATAATGGCTAAAAGAGGAATAATTCCTATGAAACTAAAAAAGATAGAAGTTACACCTAAAATAAGACCTCCTATAGCTAATTTATTTCTTTTACTTTTTATTTTTTCTTTCTTTAAAAGGTTAGTTTCCTCCTTTTCAATCTTTATCTCTTTTTTGCAAGCATCGCAAGAAAAAATATAATCCTTTAAATCCTCTATATATACAGGTTTATAATCCTTTTTATTTAAAACTTCTATCTTGGAAAAACAACTTGCACACAAAAAATGATCTATAGACTCGTTATACCAACCAATTTCTTTTTTAGCCCTTTCTTTCATAATCTAAATTTTTTAGTTTATTCTCGTTTGTTATTAGACTCTTTGTATTTCAATCAAATACTCTTCCACATTTATCGCAGATATAGATATCTTTCTCTAAACTATCTTCCTTTACTGGCTTGTAATCCTCCCTGTGAAGGTTTTTGGCTTCTTGAAAACACTTAACACAAAGGAAGTGGTCAGTAGCCTCTTTATACCAACCAATTTGTTTTGAGTGACGAGATGCTGTTTCACGGATCTCTCTTTCTTTCTGAAGGAACTTTCGCCAATTTTGCGTTGCTTCTCCTCTCGCTGATTTTGATAATCCCTTTCCTTCCTTTCTTCCAATAAATTCCTCAGAAAGTATTGGTTCTTTGCTTCTTGGTTTAAATAACTGTCTCAACCCTTCAAAGACAGCGAATCCAGTTCCTCCTAAAATTATTAAGGCAATCTCTAAGAAATTTCCCATAACCGCACCCCAAAGAATACCTGTCCAATTTCCTACAATAATCCATCCACCAATATACAAGAAAAGAGGAAAAAGAGGATTAAGCATGCCAGAAAGGAAACCAGACACATCTAAAAATAGTAAAAGAAAGCCCCCAATTATAAAAAGCCAACTTAGATGAGTAAAAAATCCTATTACAGCCAATAAAACACCTATAAGTTGTAATATCATAAGAAAATTTCCTTAATTTTTTCTTTCATAGATTTATTTATTTCTATATTTTTTAAGACAGGCGTTGTTACATTCCTTTATCCAAGCTTTCGTTCTATTCCATCCTTCTTCCTCACACGCCTTAAGACAATCAATCAACGTCGGAGGTGGTTCTGTTGACTTAATATACCACCCAATTACTAATACTAATGCAATACCAATAATTGTTCCTATAAAAAGATATTCGTATTTTTCATCCATAAATTTATTTAATTAATTCTGATCAGAACCCTAAAGCTCACTGCTAGTTTTATGGTTCTTTGCGAACTTGCATCTCTTTCAGAATAAAGTTCGGTTTAAAATTTTGAATCCTTCAACATTAATCTCAACGCTCTCTTCCCTTTAGTTGTTTTAAAATATTTCTCTCTTCTTTTAGCATCCCTTTCTTAGAATTACTATCTACCCTACTTTGCTAATTACTATTTCGTTATTTATTTTAAAAAAGAAATCTTAAAATGGATTAATGTGTAAAAAATCTCTTAACCCAATCTATAACTTCCTCTATATGATCAATGAGCTCAACTAATAAGACAAAGAATAAAAAGTAGATAAACCAAAGAGGAACACAAAAAGAATTTTTATAAATTGAAGCAGTGAAGATACGGTAAATAAGAAACAGAAAAAAACTACTAATTATAAGTTTCCCCCATTTTATTTTTTTAAAATCCATCCTACTTGTTATTTCTAATATTATTTTACTTGTCTAAATTCTTTAACGATTTTTTTTACCACTAAAATAATTAAGACAAGAATAAATAGTTTTCCAATCACCCCACCTACAACTCCGGCTTGTGCTTCGGGAGTTGAACCTTGAAAAAGATTAGGCAAATCAGTAAAAAGCAAATATCAAGATCACTAAAACTATAAAACCAATTATAATCTCAAAAACTGATTTATTTTTTTCTTTCATTGATTTATTTTACCTTATTTTATCCTACTTTACCATTCATTATTTTTCAATAAATGCATTTTATTGGTCTATAGTAATAACTCATAGGAAAAGACTCCTAGATACCCTCTATTATGTTAAATACTTTTTAAATCTTGTTTAATTTCTATCACGCTTATCAAAAATCGACTCCATTATTACTCCAACTATAAAAAAAATAATAACAAAATCTATCCCGAAAAGTCCCGCCTGCCGTATACTGCCCGTATGAAGAAGGGCTGTAATACAGGAAGCCAAAAATGCTTCCCAAAACACCCTACCTATCACTTTCTTTGAAATCTCCTCTTTAAAACTCTTTCTTTCCTTATCTTTTACTTCTCTATCTAAAATATACTCTTTCGTGTTAAATTTTCCCATAGATTTATCTATCTCAATTGCCAAGATAAGAAACTGCAATGCATTTACCCTCTAAAAGAAAGGTGTTTGAGGGACTATATTCAAAGTCTACGCTTCCTTCTTCGTCTGATAAGCCGGTTATCTGAAGGGAAGGTTTGGTAATTTTATTTATCTTTGCTACTACAGCAAATGTTCCCTTTCCCCATAAATCTATATCAGAAAAAGAAAACTCGTCTTCTCTAGAAGACTGTTTGCTTAAAATCATTGACGTTGTAGTTGCATCAGATTCAAGTGTGAAATAAAATTTTGTTAAGCTCAATAAATCGTCAGATGATTTTAAAAAACGAATATAATATTTATCATCCTTTTTAAAAACATCTATTGGATTCCCTGTGAATACAATAGGTTTTCTCTCATCAATAAGCAGTTTTTGCAATTGAATGGTATAACCAATGTTTTTGTCCCAGTTAATAATAGCATTATATTTAGTAGCTAATTGTTTTATGATATGTTCACTTTTTATTTCCGCTTGTTTTTCCGGACTAACGCTTTCCTTTTGATCCTGAACAGTCTAGTAGTGATAGTGATGATAAACAGCGTACCCTCCTATGGCGGCTACAATAATCACAAAGAAAATAACTAAATTTTTTTTAACGTTTTGATTCATGATTTATCATTTCTCATTTTAAATATTGCAATAAAGAATATTATTGCAACAAAAATATCAGCAAATTGCCAAGTTTCTCGCCGAAAGTGAAATGGAATTATTGGATTAAATAGTAAAACAACTCCGGCAAAAATCCAAAGCCAAACTTGTTTCTTTAAATTATAACTCAAATAAGCTAAGTATGCACCGCTTCCGGCCACAACCCATCTTAAAACTTGATAATATCCATATTGATGATGACCTAAAGCTCCCAGTAAAAATCCAATCGCCAAAAGTTTAAACCAATTATTTTTGAACCAATCTTTAATTTTTCCTTTCATAAGCTTTATTTACACACTTCAATTTGAGAGGAATCTTTTAAAATAATCTCAGGTTTTCCTTTGTATTCTTTAATTGTTCCTCTAATTCTGACTGTCTTGTCTGAATAATATTTCTCCGGATACTCAACAAATTTATACTGATCAGAACTAAAAATTACCCCGGTAAAACAATGATTAGGATAAGGTTTCTCAAAGTTTAAAAAGACGGTATTAGTTTTTGACCTGTAGGTGCTGGCAATTTGCCCCTCAACAATTACCTCTTTTCCATAATAGTTGCCAGCTTGGCAAGCACCAATCACTTTTAAGCCAGTTAATTCTTGAGTTAGCTTTTTCCATTGACAGGGAACGATTTCTTCTTTTTCTTCTTTTCTTTCGCCCCATCTGCAACCAATTTTATTCTCTTTAGCCTCTTTTTCTGCTCTTGCAATTTCTTCTCGATACTTAAAATCTTCTGGAGAAAAACGAGCAACAACTAAACCTTCTTTAATTAAAGTTAAGCTTATATTTTCTCCATTTAAAAAAGCATACCGCAAATATCTACACCATTGATCTTTATCTTCTGTTCCTTTTTCTAACTTCACTTCTTTGTTTAAGATAAGTTCCTCTAATCTTGTTCTTGCTTCTTCATAACAAGGATGGCCTCGTTCATCAGCATCAATTCCTAAAATTCTTACTGAATAACCTCCTTCAATTAAAAAAGTGTCGCCATCAATAATTTTAGTAACCAATTTTGAACTCCCATCTGGAAGTTCTGGAATATGAGAACAATCCGTTGGAGAAGGTAGCAACGACTCTCCTCTATTATTTGTTTTATTCCCTGAAAAATAAATCGCTCCTCCAACAATCAGAGCTCCTATAATAATGGCTATAAATATTTTGTTTTTCTCAAAAAATTCTTTCATTGTTTTTATTTTGCCCTTTTTTTATCTTACCATCTCACTTGCTATTTTTCAAAGTTGGACTATTTCACTTTTCAAATAATACTTTTTGATATTTTTCTTGTCCTTCAAACTAAATACTTCGAATTGGGGATAAGTATTTTAGAGCTCTCTCAAAAAGCTAAAGAAATCTATCAAAAAGCCACAATTGAAGAAAAGAGAACGCTTTTGGATTTAATATTTTCGAACCTTTACCTAAATGAAGGAAAATTAACGGTATTTTACACAAAACCTTTCGAAATTTTAGCAAACTCTGTTCTTGCCACTAATAAAATTTTCGAACCTCAATTTTTAACTAAAAAACGGGCGAAATCGCCCGAATTTGCCAAATTGCTCGCCAGATGGGACGATTTTCGAAGCTTAAGGTGGATAGATTCGATTAAAAATGTCCCGAACTGGTAAGCAAACAAATAAAAGAATTATTAGTCAATGTTTAATCTTTATGAGTTGCCTTTCTATAGAGTTTTATGAGAAGATATAGCCAGACACCCAAGAGGATGATATCGCCTATCATGCTTCCCAAAACACCTCCGATTGGTTGAATTACTGGCTCCGTTGTTAATTTAATCCACCATTGCCAGAAAATATTATCCACTATTATAACCACTGTCAAAATCCAAAAGAAAATTTTTTCCCCCTGCTTCATAATATTTTCATTTATTTTGTCATATTGAACGACATTTTTAAAAATCTACCCCCACTCTCCTGCTCACTATTTCTTCAAATTACCCAGCAATGGGTTTTTTGGTTTCCTAACAATCCTTATAGATACCCTTTCTGTGACCAACTTTTAAAATAATAATCTTATGATTTTCTACATCAAAAAGCGCTCTATAATCTCCTATTCGAAATCTGAATTCTCCAAAACTTCGATCTCTTAATCTTTCAGCAAATTTTAATGGATTCTTTTGTGAAGAATAAAACTTAAGTTTCTTTAAAATTCTTCTTCGAATTTGAGGTGGCAATTTCTCCACCTCTTTAGCCGCTTTTGCTTTAAACTCAAAAGTAAACACAAATTTAAATGTGATATTTTTTGAGAAGGGATTTTAAAGGAATAGTTTTTTTCGCTTTTCTTCTTTTCTCAATCTCTCTCGCTAAACCTTCAGATCTATACATTTCTAAATCTTCTAATTGCTGCTCAATTATTTTCCATTTTTTCAATGGCAAAATCACTATTCCCTCTTTTTCTCTAATAGCAGATCTTGGTAAAACAATATTTTTGGAAGTTGGGTTAGCCATACATTTTTATGATAGCAAAGAAAAAACAAATGTCAAACAGATTAATTGTAGATAATTTTTCAAAAAACAAGAATTTTAGCTGGAAGAGTTCGTATCATCAAGTATGGCTCCATCTATTAAACAAAATCCGAACCTATTTCAAAGAAAATCCTGACGCTGACTTCTGACCCCGAAGTATGACTTCGTCAACTACGGGGCAAGTTGCCAGCCCGCGCTCCGCGCGGGCCGGCAGAACCAAACCCGACGGTTCGCGGCCAAAAATTATTTTTCCCAGACCCCTTTTTAATTTTTGCCCGCTCGCCGAAATTTCA
>CAZPZY010000004.1:0-35858 GCA_964591195.1 uncultured Candidatus Saccharibacteria bacterium | reverse complement strand
TATTCAATCGCTTCTCCGGAAAGGGCTTTTTTGGATATCTTGTATCTTTACAAAGATTATCATTTTGACAATCTTTCTTCCCTTGATTGGGAAAAGGTTTACAAAATTTTGCCAATTTATGGAAAGGGTGAGGTTCTAAAAAAGAGAGTAGAAAGATATCGTTCTTAAAAAAATATGGCTCTTGATATAACCAAGCACAAAAACATTTTAATTAAAATTTTAAAAGATATTTATACTGAGCCGTCGCTTGGCCCTGTTTTGGGATTTAAGGGCGGCACCGCGGCTTATTTATTTTATGGCCTTCCTCGTTTTTCAGTGGATTTGGATTTTGATTTGCTTGCTCCGGAAAAAGAAGATTTTGTTTTTGAAAAGATTAAAGAAATTTTGAAAAATTACGGCACCTTAAAAAAAGCGGACAAAAAAAGATTTAATCTTTTTTATCTGCTTTCTTATGCTGGCAGAACTGAGGGAGAGCAAAATGTAAAAGTTGAGATAAACCGGCGGGAATTTGGCTCAAGATATGAAATTAAAAACTATCTTGGCATTTCAATGAAGGTGATGGTTAAAGAAGATATGTTTGCTCATAAATTGGTAGCGATGTATGAAAGATTGGGTAAAACAAATAGAGATATTTTTGATGTTTGGTATTTTTTAAAAAATGACTGGCCTATAAACAAAGAAATTGTTGAAAAAAGGACCAAAATGAATTTTAAAGATTTTTTAAAAAAATGCCTGAATTTAGTGAAAAAAATAGATGAAAGACATATTTTAGCCGGTATGGGCGAACTTTTAGACAAAAAAACAAAAATCTGGGCAAAGAAAAACCTCAAAAAAGACCTATTGTTTTTATTAAAACTAAAATTAGAAAACCTATGAAACCCTTTACCCTTTTTGAACTACCAGTTTTAAGAAAAAAGAGATTGATTTGACATTTGACATTCCCTTTAGTGTACGCTATTATGAACATATAAAGGTCAAGCGCTAAATTAAATGATAAAATAAAAACTATGGCTAAAAAAATAATTCCAATAACCGAGGGCAGAAAAAAACTTTTCAAAATTGCCGAAGAAATTCAAAAGCCAGACACTTATTATACTTTTACCATTGACGGCAAACCGCAGGTTGTTTTAATGTCCCAAGATGAATTTGATTCCATTATGGAAACAATGGAGATTTTAAGTGACCCGGAAATTATGAAGGACCTCAAAAAAGCCGATGAGGATTTCAAAAAAGGCAGATATAGTTCTTGGGAAGAGGTTAGAAAGAAGTTAGGATTTAAAGAGGAGCCGAAATTAGTTTTGAGGGATAAGCCAAAGAAGAGATATGGCAAGAAAAGAAAGAGGGTATAAAATTAAAATTCGGCATAAAGCGGAAAAATCCCTTTATAAAATCCCTTTTCCTTGGCAAAAAAGGATTGTTCAAGCCATTGATGCTTTAGAGAAGAATCCTTTTTACGGCGAAAAAATGTGGGGTAAATTAAAAGACCACCGAAAAATCCGCGTTTGGCCTTATCGTATAATTTATCGCCTCTATCCTTCTCAAAAAATAATCTATATTGAACGCATCGTCCACCGCCAAGGGGCGTATAAGTGAAATTAATATTAAATAAAAAATTATGCCAATGTACAAAATAATAAAACAATAATCAAGGTCGAGAGAAATAATATAAAGTAATATTATAAATTTATGGAAACAAAAAATTTAATTCAACAAATAGAGGCAAATCGAGGCTCAAAAGTAATCGCTTATTTAACTAGCGATAGAAAAGGTCCAGTTAATGCTCGAATAGCAATGGATATTATCCCCGTTGTTAGCCGGCAACTTCGTCAAATTGGCAAGACAGAAAAGATTGATTTGTTTCTTTATAGTACGGGCGGCGACACAATGGTTCCTTGGAGATTGGTCTCAATGATTAGGGAATACTGCGATAAATTTTCTGTTCTCGTTCCCTATAAAGCCCATAGCGCGGCAACGATGATTGCTTTAGGAGCAGATGAAATTGTAATGACGGATTTGTCAGAACTTTCACCGATTGATCCTTCAACTGCGAATATTTTTAACCCTCAAGATCCCAAAAATCCTCAGGCAAGAATTCCAATTTCTGTGGAAGATGTAATGGCTTATTTTGATTTGGCTAAAAATAAAATTGGCATAAAAGATGAAAAAGAATTAACTGAAATTTTCAAGAAATTTATTGAATCAAATCCTCAAGTTCACCCTTTAGCCCTAGGAAATGTGAATAGAGTCCATAATTTAATTAGAATTTTAGCAAAACGGCTTTTAAAATTTCATAAAAACCCGATGTCAAAGGAAGAAATTAATAAAATTGTAGATTGTCTTACAGAGAAACTCTATTCTCATCAGTATCTTATTGGCAGAAAAGAAGCAAAAGAGGAGTTAGGGATTAAAACCATTACTTACGCTGATAAAAATCTTTCAGATTTAATGACCCAACTTTTTGAAGAGTATAAAAAAGAAATGGAATTAGATAAAATCTGGAACCCAGAAATTGAAATTGGGGAAAATCAGGCATATAACAAAAAATCTTACAAAATTGCCTTTATTGAATCTACTCAACAGACAAATTATTTTGAACTTGTAATGGAATTCAAAAAAGGTCAGATTTCAATTACCCAACAAACACCTCAGGGTCCTCCGATACAAATCCCGCAGGAAAAAGTGATGTGGAGGGTTATCGGCCAAGGGTGGAAGTAAGATGAAGTCATATTATGAACGAGACAGAAAGAGATATTTCTACTACTAGTGGTTATTCTCCAACTAAGGAAGATTATGCTAAATGGTATACAGAGTTGCGCGAAGTATTAGAGAGAAGGGTTGCTTTACTAGAAAAGCAATATTCCAAATTGGAAACCCAATTAGTAAAAAGAGAGAGATCTTTCTAATCTTATCAAAAAGAACTACATAGTAGACCAAAAGATTAAGAATTTGTTTTGGTGGATATGTTTTCTTTTCCCTTTTGTATTGGTTATTATGTTGATGGTAGGATTCTATATCGGAGGAGGAAGAGATAAAGTTATTAATGCAATAAGAGACATAATAATAAGTTTAGGTATTCTGGGAATCATTGAGATGATTTACGTTGGTTATAATACCAAAAAACACGAAGATAAGATAAAAAAATGTGAAGGTGAGATAAGTGAGATAAAGAAAGTCTTAGAAAATTCTAAAAAGCATTAGAATGAACGCAATTAAAATTATTGAAGAATCAAAATGGACCCAGAAATCAGAAAACAACTTATAAAGATTTTGGAAGAAGGAAAAGAGATTCCAGAGAATTATAAAAATATTCTTTTTCCAGAATCTCAAAAGAAAGAGTATGAATTGGTTTATACTGGAAAAGAAAGAGAAGAGGATATTTTGGCAGAGACGATGAGAGTTCCGCTTCAGCCGGTGAAAACATTTTGTAATGGACAGAAAACTGAAAATGGTTGGACCAATAAATTGATTTTTGGCGATAATCTACAGGTTCTAAAAGAATTAATGTATGACCCAGAAGTTAAAGGAAAAGTTCGGCTAATTTACATTGACCCTCCTTTTGCTACCAAACAAGAATTTAGAGGTAGCCAAGATCAAAAAGCATATCAAGATAAAATTGCTGGCGCTAAATTTTTGGAGTTTTTAAGAAAGCGCCTTATTTTTTTACGAGAAATTTTGGCTGATGATGGAAGTATTTATGTTCATTTGGATTGGAGAAAAGGACCGCATACTCGACTTATTATGGATGAAGTCTTTGGAGAAAATAATTTTCAAAATGAAATAATATGGAGTTATAGAACGGGAGGTGCTAGTAAAGGAAAATGGAGCCGAAAACATGAAACTATTTTGTTTTATTCCAAAACAAGCAGGCCACTATTTAATCTACAGAAAGAAAAAGCTTATACCAAAAGCAAGTCAAGAAAAGCAGGAATTGTTGATTATGGTGCCGGAACCGCTGAATTCTTTGAAGATAAATATGGTGTTTATACATGGGTTCATGCGAGAGATGTTTGGGAAATTCCTTATATTAATTCTCAAGCAGAAGAAAGGAAAATTACAGGAAATTTTCCCACTCAAAAACCCGAAGCTTTACTTGAACGAATTATCAAAGCGTCCTCCAATCCTGGCGATATTGTTTTAGATGCTTTTGCTGGTTCAGGGACTACTGGAGCAGTAGCAGAAAAATTGGGCAGGCGGTGGATTATGATTGATTCTTCTAAATTAGCGATTTACACAATTCAAAAACGGCTTTTAAAATTAAGAAAAGAAATTGGCAATAAAGGTCCAAAACTTACTCCGAAACCATTTACTTTATATAATGCCGGACTTTATGATTATCAAAAAATCAAAGAATTTCCTTGGGAGCAGTACCGAGATTTTGCCTTGAAACTTTTTCAATGTAGAGATGAAAAGCATACTATTTCCGGTATTGATTTAGATGGTTATTTAGGTCCCTATGATGTTATGGTTTTTAATTATCAGAAATATAAAGATGTAGTTTTAGATTATGGATTTATTGATGATTTACACTCGGCTTTGGGCGATAAAATTGGCAAATGGTTTTTTATTATCACACCAGCGGCTAATGTTCAGTTTTTAGAAGATTATGTAGAAAGGGATGGGATAAAATATTTTATTCTGAGAATTCCTTATTCAATTATTGAAGAAATTCACCAGAAAGGATTTAGTTCAATTAAACAGCCGACAGATGAAAGAGCAGTTAATGATATTATGGAAGCAGTTGGTTTTGATTTTATTCAAGTGCCAAAAGTAAGATGCAGATATTATTTAGCAAAAAGCAAAGGAATGGGTCCTTTAAAACTTGATAAAGGCAAAACAGAAGCAGTAATTAAAATTAAGACATTTGAAAGTGAAACTTTATCAAAAGAGGCGCGAAATCTAAAAAATTTAGAATCTTTATCAATGGTAATGATTGATTATGATTATAATGGCAAAGTTTTTGATTTAGATGATGTTTTTTATGCCGAAGATCTAAAAAAACAGAATTACGAAATCCGCTTTGATCCTAATAAAATCAAAGGTCAAATGATGATAATTTATATGGATATTTTTGGGAATGAGAAAAGAGAGATTAAAACATTAAAAGATTTTAAGTAAAGGATATGCCAAAACAAAGGAGGCAAAAAGTTGTATTTATTGCTAAAAGACGGGTTAAGAAACCTGTTAGAGTTGAATTTTATACAAAAACAGGCAAAAGAGTCTCTTTTAGGGCTCATAAAAAAATGACAAAACCTATAAGGGTTGAATTTTATGCCAAGAGGAAAAAGAAAAATTAAATCCTTTTATATTGATACAAATATTGCACTTGATTATGCTACTAATCGTAATATTCAGACAGTTTTAGTCTTAGAAAGAATTAAAGAAAGAAGGTGGAGATGTGTTAGTTCTACATTCTTAGCAATGGAAATGGCCGACTATAAAAAAGAAGATTTATTTATTGAAAAAGCAAGAAGTAAGAAATGGGAAATGCGTAAAATATTGCGAGAAAAAGATAATAAAGAATTAAAAAGCGTGGATTTTGAGAATACAATTGATTGGTTCGAAGATTTTAAAAAACGATATAAAAAAATAGAGATGTATGATTTTCTACAAGATAGTGAAAGCTGGAAACTGGCCCAAGAGATAAGTTTTAACTCCAATCTTAATGCCCCTGATGTAATACATTTAACATCAGCTATCTTGGGTGCTGTTGGGGGTTATTGTGATGTTTTTATCACTAATGATAAGTTACTTAATAATGAGGCGAAGAGAATAATAGAAGAATATAAGGTAAAAAGCATATTAAAGGTAATGACCATTGCAGAAGTAAGAAAAAGATTTTTTAAGAAATAAAACTTAACTTATGCTTGAAAAACAAACTTTCAAAAATCAAGATTTGGTTTTGAAAGTTTCGGAAAATGTTGATCCGAGAATTTTTGATATTAATAAATACGAGCCGTTTTTAGATGCACTTTGTCGTGAGAGAGAATATCAGAAAGAAGCGATAAGAGTGACTATAAGATATTTACTGGGCGGGCAATATAAAAATCTTAAAGAATTAGCCGAAGAAAATTATCATCAAAATCCTATTTTACAAGAAAAATATGCGACTTTTGATGATTTTGTTAAAAATTTACAACTGCCAGACAAACTTTATTGTTCGTTAGATTTGGCAACCGGCACAGGTAAAAGTTATATTCTTTATGGTTTGGCTCGGATAATGTTAGCCGAAGGAGCAGTGGATCAAGTATTAGTTCTTTGCCCATCAACTACGATTGAGGAAGGATTGCGAGATAAATTTCATACGCTTTCAGCAGATAAAACCTTAAGAGATTTATTAAAAGATGCAGGGGCTAAAATTTTAAATCCGGGAATTATTAACGCTACAGAGACAATTAAAAGAGGCGATATTTGTGTTGAGAATATTCACGCGGTTTACAAACATGTAAAATCAGCTATTAGAGATAGTTTGAAAGGGAAAGGGCAAAGGACGCTTGTTTTAAATGACGAAGTTCATCATATGGTCAGTAGCACAAAGTCAGAATTAAAAAAGTGGAAAGAATTTTTATTAGATCCCGAATTTGATTTTAAGTATATTGTAGGTGATTCAGGCACTTGCTATGTAAAAAATGATTATTTCGCTGATGTAATATATAGATTTTCTTTAAGGCAATCAATAGAAGAAAAATTTGTAAAATCATTTTATTATGCAACAGAAGGTGTGCCTAAAAATGAATCAGAAAAATTTCAATGGATTTATGAAAATCATAAGAGGAATAAGAAAAAGTATTATAAAATAAAACCTTTAACAATTTTGGTGACAAAAGACATTGCGGCTTGTAAAAGATTAACTGAGAAATGGATTAAATTTTTGGCTGATAAAGAGAAAATTAGCAGAGAGAAAGCAAGAGAAAAAGTTTTGATTGTCACTTCTGACAGTGAACACAAAGAAAATATACCGAAATTAAAAGAAGTTGATGATAGGAGAAATCCAATTGAATGGATTACTTCTGTTAGCATGCTTTCAGAGGGATGGGATGTAGAAAACGTTTTTCAAATAGTACCTCATGAAGAGAGGGCTTTTAATTCTAAACTTTTAATCGCTCAAGTATTAGGACGAGGATTGCGGATCCCGAAAGCATACAAAGGAGAGCAACCGGTGGTAACAGTTTTTAATCACGATAAGTGGTCAAAAAATATCAAACATTTAGTTGATGAGGTTTTGGAAATAGAGAAAAAAATTCATAGCTACATAATTCCTAAAAAAGAAAATTATAATTTTGAACTTTATAATATTGATTATAAAAAGACAGAAGAAATAGTAGAAATACCTCAATTAAAAGAATTTAATTTTACCAAGTTGCAACGAGAAGGGATTTCTTATTCAACGCAGGCTCGTAAATTGCCGAAGAAAATAAGATATACTAAGGCAGTTATAGAAGATGAAAAAGTAAGAAAGGCAGTTATAGAGTTGAAATTGTATCCGATGGAAGAGGTAGTAGAAAGAGTCTGGGGTGCAATTAAGGCAATAGATATGGATTTGGGAACGAATTATAGCAGAAAATTTACTAAAAATAAGATAAGAGAAGTTATTAGAAAATCTCTGAAAAGAATCAAAGATAAAACAGGTTGGGTGAGTGAAGAAAATCTCCAGAAAACTTTACAGGCATTTGGAGTTGCGAGAAGGAGAAAAACAAAAAGCTTAAGATATAAAATAAAAGCCGAAGATTTGGTGAAGGTAAAAACTTCTGATATTAAAAAAGATAGCTTAGGCATAGGAGCGTTAAGGAGGGGAAGCACAATATTTTTTGATGATTATACTAAGAAATTAAGCGATGAAGAGGATAAAAAGTTGTTGCAGCAATTATTGGAAGATGAGTCCCTACCTATCTCAGCTTGGTATGAAGTCCAGAATCACTATAATTTTAAAACTCCAGTAAACATAACCTTTGCCGCTCAAAAGCCAGAAAGAGATTTTATTAAAAGATTAATAGAAGATGAGAATGCTAAAGTGATTGACGCTTGGATTAAATCTAGAGATGTTGGATTTTATAGTGTTGAATACTCTTGGCGAAAAGGCGAACATCCAAAACGAGGTAGTTTTAATCCCGATTTTTTCATTAAAATCGGCAATGATATTTTAGTGGTAGAAATAAAAGATGATAAAGCCGTTGCAGATGAAAATAAAGCAAAATTAAAATATGCAAAGCAACATTTTAACAGAGTAAACAAATTACAAAAAGAGCAAAGATATTATTTTAAGTTTCTCTCGCCTGAAAGTTATGATCAATTTTTTAATTCTTTAAGAAAAAGAAAATATAAGGAATTCAAATCCAAGTTAGAGGCAGATTTAGAGTAAAAAAAAGTTAGTTATAAATAAAATGTTATTAAATCTATGGCAAAAAAATCACGACCCACTTGGTATAAGTACGAAGAGAGAACAGCTAAACGGCGGAGAGTAAAACATAAAGGCGGCCCCGGGAAACCAGATGCTCAAAAAGGAAGGAAAAAAGAAGAGTACAAAGATTGGAATAGGCCTGTTTATAAAAGCGTTTTAGTTAAACTCTACCGAAAAGGCATAAAAAATGTAGTAGCAAAGAAAGGTTTCACAAAACCTGCAGAAAAATATGCAAAAACAAAAGGCGTGAGACTTTATAAAGGCAAGAAGAGAATAGTGTAAAAAATAGGAAAATTATCAGAAAAAAAGCAAAAAGTCGAACTCCCATAATAAAAACTAATTTTCACTAGGGGCTGAAATTAATTGAGAGATAAATTTATGAGTAATTTTTCACCAAAATTAGAAGATGCGACAGATGAAGAACTAATGAATATGATAAATGAATTAGATTTTCGTGTCGTTCCGTTAGCTTCGGATGAATTGACTAGACGAACGATTAGACGACTGAGAGAAACGATAGAGACATTTAATAAGCAATCTTCGAAACAGACGCAAAAGATGATACAACTTACTCGTTACATTGTGGGATTAACTATTGTTATGATATTTGGTTTAGTTGTGCAAATTATTTTAACTTTATTAAGTTTATGAACAAAAGAAAGGAGACGTGCACATTTTTCAGCCATCTCTTAAAAAATTAAAAAATTAAAAAACAATTTTGCTAACTGGGAGGATTTGGGGTTATGAAAGTTCAAAAGTTAGAAGAAGATCAACAAAAATATTAGTAGCAGTTTTTTCAATTCAATAAAAGAATCAATAAAAGAACCATTTGGATATGAAAAACATTAAAGATAAAAAAGTTTACGCTTTTATAAGATAGTAATAATTTGTATTTAGCCATAAAAAGTTGTGGCTGGAAATTAGATTTTGCCAAATTTTATATTTTGGAAATTTAGAAAATATATGGATTTTGTTAACTATTTAGAGAGAAAAGTTAGAAAAAGGCAAAAATAAAAAGGGGTGTTGCTTGCGGGACAAGCCCGCAAGTCTTTTCCCCTTCGTGATATTACTATTATATCAAAGCTAAATCCTATGTCAAGCAAGAGTTATCAACCAAAATGTAAAGGATAGAGGTTAAAGATGGGTTTATTTTGACAAACCATCAAAGGAATCAAAAAACAATTTTGCTAACTGGGAGGATTGGGTTTAAGGAACAGGTGAGAGTGTAAAGAATTTTATGGAGGAAACAGAAAGTTATAAAAATAAAGAGTATGAGATTTTAAGGTTGCCACATCGCTATTTAATTTTTATTGATGAAGTTGGCGATCCTTTTGTTCACTTTGATTTGAAGAAATATGATGATCCATCAGTCTTTCCAGTAATGACGGTTACAGCGGTAATTGTATCAAGATCAGTATATCAAGATATCTTGATGCCAGGATTAGATGAAATAAAGGAATATTTCTTTCAAAGCAAAGATATCTATTTCCATTCAAGAGAGATTAGAAGAAAAGATGGAATTTTTAAAATTTTTCTCAATGAAAATTTATACTCAGAGTTTAAACGAAAAATTGATTTACTCCTTGATAAAAGCTCAATTACAATTATTTCTTCATCAATTAACAAAATGAAATTAATCAGAAAAGCAATTGAATTTGAAAAGGTATCGGGCGTAAAATACAATATTGGAGATATTTACTTAAGAAATGTTGGTTATGTTTTAGAACGAATTGGTCATTTTTTAAAAGAAGATAGGGGTAAAATTATATTTGAACAACGAGGCAGGAAAGAGAGCAGAAGAATTCAGGCGGTGCTTACAGATGCAAAGAGAGATGGAACTTTCTATTGCTCTAAAGAGAGATTTAGAGGGATAGATGAAAAAATTCTATTCTTTAATAAAGAAGACAATATAAATGGATTACAAATTGCTGATTATTGTACCTATCCCTTTGCTAGACATTCAAAGAATCCTGTAGATTCCAATAATAAACTTTTTGATTTCCTTCGTAAATATGTTTATAAAGGAGATTTTTGGGAATACGGATTGAAAGAATGGCCATAAAAAGCAAGAATCCCGCTTTTGGCGGGATCTTGCCGTCTGGAAGATACCTCCAGACCTCTACAAAAAGTATAACACAAAATATATTGTCAAGCAAGAGGTTATCCACAGGTAAATTGTGCTACAAAAACTTACTGAAACAGCATTAACCGAACAGCCATCCATTGAGTGGTTCAAGCAACTTGGCTACGAATACAAATTTGGGCCAGATATTTCTACCAGCGGAGTTTTAGAATCAAAAAACAATTTTGCTAACTGGGAGGATTTGGGGTTGTGAAAGTTTGGGAAGTTGGAAGAGAGTTATCTTGACAAGCAGTTTGTATTGTAATACAATCTGAATGTAGAATGAGTATGTATTGCAAGACAAAATAATTTATTATGGATGAACAAAAATTAGAAAATTTTTACAAAGAATGGCTTAAAATTCTTCCCCGTTTAAGCAAGGGCTATCTTTATAACGATGCCGGCAACCTTCGCCCCACAAGATATATTTTTTCTTATTTCAAAAAGATCATTTCTAATTTTTTAACTGACCAAATAGACGAGACAGAGAAAATCATTCTTCTTCCCGGAATAAGAGGAGTGGGCAAGACCACTCTTTTAATGCAAATTTTTAATGTTGAAAAGTTTTTAAATCCGGAGAGTGATTTAGATTCAAAAATACTCCAAAACCTTAACAAACTTGACTATCGTTTTTATCTTGATGTAAGCAAACTTCACCTTGAGCAGATTAGTTTGAATAGTTTTTTTAAGTTTTTTGAAAAGGTAAACAATTTTAATTTTGTTGGTTTAGATAAAAAAGTTATACTTCTTCTTGATGAGATTCACTTTGATCAAGATTGGAATTTGTTTTTAAAGGTATTATTTGATTCTACTAAGGGCCATAAAAATCTCTTGATTATTGCCACCGGATCATCGGCAATAAATTTAAAAATAAGCGCTGACTTAATGAGAAGGTCAACCTTAGTAGAACTTTATCCTTTAAAGTTTAATGAGTACCTAATTTTGAGACACAAAATTTATCCCATAAAAAATTTAGCAGAAGATTTAAAGGAGATTATTTTTAATTCTAAAAATGCAAACGAGGCCTTTTTGGGTCTTAAAGACAAGGAGGAGAAGGTAAATAGATTTTTTGTTAATTTACCCTTAGATAGCGAAGAAAATTTCTTTAAGAATGGCGGATTTCCTTTTTCGGCTCAGTTAAAAAATGAGGTGGAGATGGCAGAACGCATAAAAAATGTAATTAACGGAATAATTGCCAAAGATATTATCACCTTAAAAAGTTTTAAAACAGAGACCCTCAGCAAAATAAATGACCTGCTTTATTTGCTTGCCAATTCTGATGTAATCAGTTATGAAAAATTGCTTAAAAGTTTGCGAATTGATAACATCAGGACTTTAACTGCTTTACTTGATGTGTTGGTTTTAAGCGGAATTTTGGTTAAAGTGAAAACTTACGGAACAACCTATGGAACTACCAGAAAGACACCCAAATATCTTTTTATTACGCCATCTTTAAGATCAGCCATATTAAATAATAATTATCCCCCGGGTATAGAAGGGAAAAAACTGGAAGATTATTTTGCTTTAATTTTTAAAAAAGACATTAAAGGGAATTATGTTTTTGGCGCGCCCAAGCTTTCTTATGATATTGCTGAAAACGGCGCTGATTTTGTGTTGAGTTTGCAAAATAAAAAGAATGTAGTTATTGAGGTTGGTTTTAATAAAGAAGAGGTAAAACAAGTGCAGAATACAATGAAAAAAGTAAAAAATCCCCAATACGGGCTGGTCATTGGCAGTAGAAAACTGGAACTCGTTAATAATTCTATAGTTAAAGTTCCTTTAAGATTTTTAATGTTAATATAGTTCATACTTTATCAAACCTTCAATTCAATAAAAGGATTTTTTGGATATGAAAGAAAGTCGGCTAAAGAAAAAATTAGAATATAGAGGCAAAATGAAAAAGCACCGCTAAGGGACAGAACCCAAAGAGGTGCTTTTTCCTGTGTATTCTATCATAAGAATAGCAAAGCTGTAATTTTTTGTCAAGCAAGTGTCTGTGGATTTTCAAAAGAATTAAAAAACAATTTTTCTAACTGGAAGGATTGGGGGTTGTAGAAGGTTGAAAATGTTAAATTAAGCAAGAATCTAAACTAGGAGGATTGAAAAAGTCAACCCAGAATTTGAAAAGTATCTTAAAGAGGGACAAAGATTAGAGGAAGAAATTTAAAGAATCTAAAAAAGTTGAATTTTTAATTATGGCTAAATCATTTAATTATATTTTTATTGACGAATCAGGCGATCCCGGAAAACCATATAAGATTGATAGCAAAGGAGAGAAAGTTTTTACCGGTGCTAGTCTTTTTTATATCCTTACAGCCCTATGTATTGATTCCAAGAAATTATTTCTTTTGGAGAATGAATTTTTAAAAGTGAAAAATAAATACGGATTTAGAAGTGAAGTAAAATCTGAGACCATACCATTGAGATTATACAAAGATTTATTAAGGATAATTAATAAACTAGAAATAAAAGTTTATCATCGTTTAATTGACAAATTAAAATATAAAGGGAAATTTGCTGTGGATGGGGTAAAAAAACTTCACAATGTATTTGATGAGTATAATTTGGCAAAACTGGTTAGGTTTGCCGTGATAAAAGAAGATTTAAAAGATGTTGAGGTAGTAATAGATAGAGCCGAACGGAGGTTGCTCGATGGAAAGTTTGATAATTTCAATAACTATTTAATGAATAAAGTTAATACAAAGACAATAAAAAGGGTTAATTATGTTACACATGTTAATTCAGAATATGTGAATGCAATGCAGATGTCTGACCTTGTAAGCGGAGCATTGAAAGATTGGTTTACGAAGCGTAATCCAGAATTGAAAAAAATTATAAACAAAAATCTTTTGATTAAAATATGGTGATAAATAAAAAAAGCGGGCACCCAGACCTGGGACACGCTTTTCAACATAAATATTAGCAGATATAAATTTTAATGTCAAGCAAGAGTTATCAACAATTTGAAAGTTCAAAACGGAAAAGATAAATATTAAAGATGGATTATTTTGATAAACCTTCAAAAAAATTAAAAAACAATTTTGCTAACTGGGAGGATTTGGGGTTGTAGGAGGTCGAGAAAAATTGAAAAAATGCAAACAAAAATATTCTCATATTCTTGAGAATATGAGAATATCAAACAAAAGGTCGAGAAATTAAAAGGTCGAAAAATTAATTGAGTCTTTCGACAGACTCAGAGTAAAGATAAAGAATATGAAAAATAAGGTTTTAATTTCAATTATAATTTTAGTGATATTAGGGATTGGGATTGGAATAGGATATTATGTTGCGAGAAGTAACCTCCTTAACAAGCCCAGCACAAGCGAATATCAAGATAGATCTGGCTTATCTCCTGAAGCAAATCAGATTCCGTTGCAAGAATATACTTTAGAAAAAGAAGATTTTTCTATAAATGTACCGGCAGGATGGAAAGAAGTGCCACCATCAAGCGGGATTTCAGCTATGGTGGTAAATATCGGTGAGCAACCTACCGAAGAGGCGGCAAAGAGAATCAATTTTAAGAGCTATTTTGCTGTAAGTTATGATACGCTGGCAGGGAAAACAAGGGAGAAATATTTAGAAGATTACAAGCAAAAATTGAGAGGAGTTTTGCCCGAAATTGTTTTTGTTGACGAGAATCCGGGAAGTATAGATGGGAAAGACGCTTATTTTATAGAAGCGAACCTTACTCAGCAAGGCGTTGATTATAAAGTTTTTCTGGTTTTGGTGCGAGGCAAAGGTGATGATGTCTGGACAATTTCTTTCAACACTTTAGAAAGTGATTGGTTAAAATACAAAGATTTGTTTTACCAAACAGCGGAAAGTTTTAAAACAAGATAGTTGTAAAAAGTGTGAAAAAGAAGAGTTTTATTAACAGTTATTACAACTCGTTAATTGCTCTAGGCATCGATCCTCTCTTTAAAGAAATTAATCAAGAAATAGAGAGTATTGGAAAATAGAGTTAAAAAAAACAATTTTTCTAACTAGAAGGATTTAGAATTAGAAAAATAAGAATCAAAAAGATTGATAAAGAACGAACAAAAACATTCTCACATTCTCCCCGAAGGGGATCCTTCGGCTTCCTACGGGGCAAGTGAGAATGTGAGAATGTTGAGTGAAGCAAGAATGTAAACTAAAAGGTCTGAAAAAGTCAACCCAGAATTTGAAAAATATCTTAAAGAGGGACAAAGGTTAGAAGAAAAATAAAAGAGAATTTAGAGAAATTTTTATGAAGAACAAAAAAGAAAAAGTTTATGCTTTTATAGATAGTAATAATTTGTATTTAGCCATAAAAAGTTGTGGCTGGAAATTAGATCTTGTCAGATTTTATATAATGCAAAACACAAAGGTTAAAATTGAAATTAAACAATCTTATTCGTTTAGAGAAATAGAAATATTCTAATGTTCTGCAGAATATCAGAATGTTATTGGATAATTTCTGAGGCAGGCGGTTATTAGTTGGTGATTAGTTGGTAAAACGTTTGAAAGGTTTTGAAAGATAAAAAATAAAATTGGGATTAATTTTAATCTAGATTACTAAATTAATTAAAATTATGAATCAATTTCAAAACAGTTTAACTTTGAGAATAAGCAAGGAAGAAGCTGAAAAGAATATAAAGAAAGCTCTGAAGAGAATTGGTTTAGCAAATAAAATTTCCATAGAAGAGATTAAAAATGAACTCTCAAAGGTTGAAACTCCTTTCCAGTCTCTCCTTCTCTTGGGAATTTTAAAAAGGATTATGGCTTTAAAAGACAATAAACCCGGAGAGCTTTACATTCCTTCAATTTTGACCTTGATTAACTTTGTCCCTCGGGAGGATCTTGGAGGAATAACCCCAAAAGAACATCTTGAGAAATATCCGGTTGGTCCCTTGGAGTGGAACTTTGTGAACAAATTGATTGAAGAATATAATCAACGCTTGATAGAAAATGAAAATCAACTGGTCAACCCTTTGGAAATAAAGAAAGATTTTGAGAAATTTCAAAATGAATTTTTAGAGAGGATTCCTTTAGAACAGCCTTTCCCTGAGAAGAAAGAAAAACTTATGACCATCAAAGAAATTATTATTGAAGAAAGAGAAAAGGCGAAATGGCCAGAAGAATTAATTGATAAAGTTGGCTTAAGAGTTTTCCCAGAGAATGTACCAGATTTTCTTGGCGTGAAAATGGCTCAGATTGAAGACAATTATTTTCAGGCAATAGAGGAATTAAAAGAGATGCAAGTGAACCCTAAAAAGCGAGATAGTGGGCGGGTTCACCAGATAAAAGAATTTTTGAGAGATCAAGAGCCATATTTTCGAGCAAGTGATATCGCTCATCAATTTTATTTAAATTATGCTATGGTTTCTTTCTTAGATAATGAGAAATTAGAGAAGGTTTTCTACTTTTTAGATAAAGCTCTTTCTTATAGACCCAACTATGAGATTGCTTTAGAAATGAAAAAGCGATTAATGGAAGATTTTTTGAGATAAAAAATGAATGGCAATCCTCTTAAAAATTTAATAGAAATTATCAAAACTGGTTCTCCCCAGGAGGTAAAAGAAGCTCAAAAGAAGGTGGAAAAATTTTGGGATGAAGTTTATATCCCCAAACGAGAAGAGGGTAAAAAGGCTTTTTCAATTTTTCTTGGGGAAATTAAAAGATTTGATGAGATTCAAGATATTGACCATCAGGCCTATTTTATTAATACTCTCAAATGGCCCCTTTGGGCAATTGGGGAGGAATATTTTGAGCAGTGGGCTGAATTTATTTTAAAATATATTCAACATCCCTCAGGGAAAATTAGACGGGCAATTGTTAGGGTAACCGATTATTTAATTAGTGATATTAAGCTTAATTTAAAATTGGATTTTAAAGAAAAAGAAAAAATTAAAAAGAATAAAAATCGCTTTGGCTCTTTTGTTGAGGCGGTAGAAAAGCTTTTAGAAAAATATTGGCAACCAAAATTTAATAGATACAAATATATCAGTAGTTTACCCGTGAGTGTTTACAAAAGTTTACAACAATTATTAAATGAAGTTTTACTTCAAAGTGAATTTTATGAAAAAATCTATAATGATTTTTTAAAAGAAAAATGGGAATCACAATTGGACTCAGAGGAAGTTGAAAAGATAAACCCCGTTAGAAGTAAGACGCCACCCCATACCATCGCCTGCGACGAGCTACGGGGCAGGCAGGCGTCTGCCGATGCTCAAAGACATCGGACTTCTAACGGGGTAAAGCAAATAGAGAAAAAAATTCAAGAGTTGATTGAAAAATATAATCTTAATGAGAAGTTAACGGTTTCAATGATTAAGGATTGGATTTGGAAAGAAAGCGGAGAAACAGTAATGGAGGCCTCAAATAGATTTAATAAAAAGGTCTTTGGCTATTTTAAAAATGTTAAAACTATTGATGAATTAAATGAAATTCTCCATATTTTTGCTGATGCTTGGAATTATTTCCCTCACCAAATTTTGGGTGGTAAATCGCCAAATCAATTAGTAAAAGAAGCATTGAAAAAACAGCCCGATTTAAAGAAAAGAAAAACTGAGAAGATGCCAGATTTTATTGTTGGAGGAAAAAGAATACCTTGGGATGAGTATTGGGCGATGATGAGAGAGGTAGAAGAATTACAAAAACCTTTTAAAAAGTGGGTTCAAGAAAGGGTTTTGCCAGAATATCAAGATTATCTTACTAACGAAGAAAAATGGTCGCCTGAAATAGTGAAAAAAAATTTAAAAGTTGCTGAAATATTTTTTAGACGGGCTATGTGGTTGGGTTTTATAAATTTTGATGAAATTGGGCCTGAATTTGCTAAATATGAATTTCCTCGCTGGTGGCAAACCCATGTTTTGGGAAGTGATTTAGACGAAAATGAGATTTGGCATTCATTAAAAAATCTTTTCAGATTTTTGGCAATAAAATATAAAATTAACACTGAAAGATTTTTTTAACATTATCTAAGCTAAAAAGAATAAAAATTTTTAAAAAAGAGTTTAAAAAATCTTTCCAAAGGTTGAAAACTACCGGGATAAAATTATTTTTCATGGGAGATTTTGTGAATTAAAGTAGATAAAAAGAGGAATTAGATGGAGGTTTATATTCTTACTAAAAGATTAACGCTGTTATTATCATAAAACCAAAGACAAACTGCTTAGAGCACGGGTACTAGGGGGCAAGAAGGAGAGTTATTAGTTGATTTTTGAAATCTTATTTGCTAATATTAGATTGTATGACAAATAAAAATATTTTAATTAAAAAAGATATTATTAAGAAAAGAGATGGAGTGGCAATTTTAGATTTAGAGAAGTATCAAAAGCTTGAGAGAAAATTAGAAGAGTATGAAAAAAAAGAGAAACTATTGAAAAGTTTAGAGAAATTTGAGAATTTAGCTAAATGGGGAAGGAATTTTGCGAGAAAGAAAAAAATTACTCTCAAAAAAGTCTTAGAGAATGATTAGGGTTGTATTAGATACGAATGTTTTCATTTCAGCTTTATTTTGGAAAGGCGCTCCTTATCAGATATTTCGAAAAATTTTAGAAGGAGCGATTTTAAATTTTGTGTCACCTCAAATTTTGAAAGAACTTAAAGAGAGGCTACTATATAAATTCAAACTTCCACCTGAAAAAGTAAAAGAATATTTAGAGGCCATAGTTTTTAATAGTAAAATCACTTACCCTAAAAAGAAATTGAATGTTGTTAAAAAGGACCCTTCTGACAATAAAATCATTGAGTGCGCATTAGAGGCAAAAGCCTCTTTTATTATTTCTGGTGATAAACATCTTTTAGAAATAAAAAGGTATAAAGGAATAAAAATAGTTACTCCAAGGGAATTTTTGGTTCAGATTTACTAATGGAAGAGTAAAAAACAAGGTTGAAATTTAAAGGTCGGAGGTTATTTTTTTTAAAAATTATAGAAGTTATAAAATTATGAATAACAGCGATTTAAAAAATTTAAGAGAGGATTTGGTAGGGGAACTTCAAGCTATCAATCAATATCAAAGGCATATAGATGAGACCGATAATGAGAAGATAAAGGAGGTGTTAAGCCATATTAGAGATGACGAAAAGGAGCATTTTGCCGAGTTGACAAAACTTATCCAAGAACTTGACGCAACCCAAAAAGAGAAGTTTCAAAAAGAAGGACTTTAGGGCCTAAAAATAGGAGGACCAAAAATCGGTTAATATGGAAAAAACAAGTCGGTTTGATAAAAAACTAAAGGGATTTGCGCTTGCGCAGTTGATTATTGGCATTGGCATAATGATTTTGCTTGCCGGAATGTTGTATCTTTGGGTTAGCAATACATTGCAGTCTGGCGGCTTGTCAAAAAAGAAGGCGCCTTTGTCGGAGCCTTCTGAAGAACAAGTTGAAAAGTTCCCTGAAATATCCCCTGAAGCATCTAAAGCAGAGAATCAAGAGTCGTCTAAACCCGAAGGAAGGTCCGAAGAAAAATCTGAAGAAAAACCATCAGCGTCGGAAGCGTCCAAAAAGGAGCCGAAAATAAAGAGTGGAAAGCCCTTGGAATATCAAAGACAAGATATATCTTTTCTAAAATTTGTTTCCAGCGAGAATTGTATGTATTTTTTGAATTCTGATGAAATAAAAGAATTGAAAGAACTGAATGTTAACGGCATTAGAATTTGCCCCCTTTACAGCATTTTGCCGGATGGAGGTCTAAAAGAAGATGTACCGGAATTTCTGATAGTTAGTTTAATCAGGAAAGCCCATCAATCGGGGTTGGCAGTTTTTTTGGAGGTTAATTTCGGCGGCCCGCCGGGAGAGGGCGAATTTGGCGGCTTTCCCCATTTAACAGAACCTATTTTTGTTGAAAAAATCTACAATGCCGCTTCTCATTGGGCGAAAGTTGCCGAAAAAGAGAATGTTGAGTTTTATTCTCCCTTAAACGAGCCCAATCTCGTCTTTGCCGATAAAAACCTGCTTAACCAGTGGGTTAAAAAATCCCAAGATTTAAGGTCTCTTTTTTCTGGAAATTTAGTTTTGAAACTTGCCGATATTGGTCCTGAGAATATTGGAGATATAAGCGGATATGATTATCTGGCTTTTGACATAATGTGGGCAGATGCGAGGTATGATGAATTAAGAAATCATTTAAGCATAGCGGTTAATAAAGCGGGCAATTTAAAAGAAAAATACAATTTAAAGGGTTTCTTTTTTGGAGAATTGGGAGCCGAAAGGTCAATGGTTTCAAAGGATGTGCAGGCTGAGATTTTCAAAACAATTTTTCAAGAAACCTGGGGGAAGGTTGACGGATACTGCTTTTTGGGCTGGTCAAATTTAGAGTTTAAATTCAAAGACAATAAAACGGCAAAAGAGATAATCAAAAATTGGTATAAAAAATAAAGATGCCCCGATTCTATTTTCTTGAAATTTAGTTTAGGATTAGGATAAAGTTGAGGGAAAGAAACCGGTCAATTTTAGGCAAGGATTTGAATGAATAGATGAGGATTAAATTTTTTGAGACAAAGGCAAAATCAATTTTTACTCGGACAAAGATTCCCGGGGCAAAGTGGGTAATTAATCAATATGTGGGCTGCGCTCATTCTTGTTTGTATTGCTACGCTAAATTTATGTGCCAATGGCGGCCGGATAACTATGGAAAGTGGGGAGAATGGGTGGAAGCAAAAGTGAACGCTCCAGAACTGGTGAAAGGAAAATATGTTGACGGCTGGGTTTATATGAGTTCTGTTTCTGATCCTTATCAGCCAATTGAAAAGAAGTTAAAATTGACTCGAAAGGTTTTAGAAAATTTAGATAAAAGAATTAAACTTTCCATTCTCACTAAATCAGATTTGGTTTTGCGAGATATTGATATTTTTAAAAAGTTTAAAGATATTGAAGTTGGGTTAACAATAAATAGTTTTGATGGTCCTTTAAAAAAGATTTTTGAGCCATTTTCGCCGGCAAACGAAAAAAGAATAAGAACTTTAAAAATTCTTAAAGAAAACAAAATAAAAACTTATACTTTTGTTAGCCCAATAATTCCTGGGCTGATAGATTTAGAAAATGTTATTAAAAAGACCAAGGATTTTACTGATTTTTATTGGTTTGAAATAATTAACATCCGGCTGGCTGGAGAAGAATTTATTAAGGTTTTAAAGAAAGAGTTTCCTGAAAGTTTTGAAATTGTTAAAGATAAAGCGAGGTTTGATAATTTTATAAGAGAATGCAAAAGGATTGTTGATTTACAAAGAATAAACATTGGAGGAATAGAAATTCATTAACAAGTTTTGAAGAAAAATATAAAATGTTCTTATGTTCTCAAGAACATAAGAATAGTAGGTTTAAATAAAGGTTTAAAGTTAATTAAGAGAGAATATGAGGGAAGAAAAAATTTTTAAACCAAGAGGCAAAACTTTAGTAATTATTGATTGGGCGAATGTTTATGGACGGAGAGAGGGTGAAGATTTAATTAGATTTAGAAAAAGAATCAAAAGATGAGAAAGGTTGAGAAAAAATATCTTATCGGGATTGACCTAGGAGGAAAAGAAAAAAAGACAACCGGAATTTGCATTTTACAAAATAAAAAATTAGTCCTGATTAAAGATGTCTTTGGAAGAGATATAATAGAAGTGATAAATCCCTATTTAAAAAATACGCAAGTAATTGCTATTGATGCTCCTTTGACAAAAGGCCAGGGGAAGGGGAAGATGCGACTTTATGAGAAGTTTTTATCAACTACTATTTTCCGAAAAGAAAAGGTAAATCCTTTACCGCCGGCTTTAATGCCTGAATTGTGCAATTTTGCTATAGAACTAGTAGGAGAATTGGAAAAGAGAGGATTTATCCTGAATCTGAATTTAGTTGAAACCTTTCCCACTTTGGTTGAAAAGATTTGTAAGAAAGACTTTTTGTTAACCAATTTTGTTTATAGGAGTAGGCATCAGAAGTCTGCTTTAATTTGTGCCTGGGTAGCCCTTCTCCACTCTCAATTTAAAACCTGCTGGTTAGGATATAAAGATGGATTTTTATTCTTACCTGAAACTTCTTTTTGGAAAGAAAACTGGAGGAAGAAATTTTACCAAAGTTGGGAAAAGCGCCCCCGGCTAAAATATCACCGGTTAGTTAGTAATATCTTTAAATAAAAAAGAGTTTATCTTTATTGAAAAATGAAAACTTTTGTTATTAATTCAAAGGGAGAAAAGGAGCCATTTTCTTTTTACAAGGTTTATCAGTCAGCAAAAAGGGCTGGGGCGTCGGTGGGTTTGGCTAAAGAGATTGCTGGAGAGATTGAAAAGCAGGTCTATCCGGGAATGAAAACCAGAGAGGTTTTCAAGAAAATAAAAAAATTATTGTCAAAAAGGCACCTCCAGGCCTCAATTCGATTCTCTTTGAAAGAAGCAATGAGGAAATTGGGACCAACTGGTTTTTTGTTTGAAAAATTTATCCGGGAGGTTTTACTGGCTAATGGATTCAAGGTGAAAATTAATCAGTATCTTCAAGGATTTTGTTTGGTTACTTACGAAATAGATTTTCTATCCCAAAAGGGAAAAATGATTTATATTGGCGAATGTAAATATCATCGCTTGCCTGGAGAAAGGGTGAACCTGCAGGTTGCTTTGGCAAATTATGCCCGTTTTTTGGATATTGAAGCCAATTCTTATTTTAGAAAACTGAAATCAAAAGGATTTCAAATAGAGCCGATGCTGGTCACCAATACCAAGTTTAGCAAAGAAGCAATAAGATATGCCCAATGCAAAAAGATAAAACTTTTAGGCTGGCGTTACCCCAAAAGCCAGGGATTGGAATATTTGATTGAAAGAGAAAAACTTTATCCAATTACCATTTTGCCCTCTTTAAAGGGATATCTGAAAGAGGCCTTTGTCCAAAAAAGAATGATGTTGGCAAAAGATCTTTTAGAGGCAGATATTTCAGTGTTATCAAAGAAATTAAATCTTTCTCAAAAAGCCCTTTTTCCTTTAATTAGAGAAGCGAAGGTTTTGTTGGATTAAATAGGTTAAATTGAGACCAGAGAAAGAACTGATAAAAGAATTGAAATTGCTAATTGGGCGGAGTCGGAGTGATAAAGATTTGGGAAATTAAAAGGTTTAAAAATATTCTCATATTCTTAAGAATGTTGGAATATTATTTTAGTATTATTTTTTATTTAGGAGGTAAGGGTTGAATTTTAATCATAAATGGTTTAGGGTAAAAAATTAAGCGAGAAGTGAAACTACCAATACGGAGCTTTCAATAAAGAACAAAGGCAGAAAATAAAAAAGAGTTGGGTGATATCTTGCGGCATATTGCCCAAATTAATCGATTTTAGACAAAAATATTTGTCCTTCAGCAGGCCAAATCTTGCTACGACGCAAGAAGAAAAATTATGATTGATAATAATCAGACAATTTATCTTTCGCCGTCAAAACTTAATCTTTTTCAGGAGTGTCCGCTTTGTTTTTGGTTGCATATGGTAAAAGGAATTCACAGGCCTGAAGGACCGAGTTCAACCCTGCCAAGAGGAATGGACAATTTGATTAAAAGGTATTTTGACCGCTGCAGAGAGAATGGGGAGATGCCGCCTGAAATTAAGGGAAAGGTGCGAGGAAAACTTTTGGAGGACCAAAATCTTTTAAATGAGTGGCGAAAAATCACAAAGACAAGTTCGCCAAGGTTTTTTGATAAAGAATTAAACGCTTGTCTGTTCGGTGGTTTGGATGAATGCTTTGTAGATGGGGATTATTTTATTCCGGTAGATTACAAAACGCGGGGATTTGATTTGAAAGAAGATTCTCTTTCTTATTACCAGACCCAACTTGACTGCTATACTTTTTTGTTAGAAGCAGAGGGATACAGGCATTTGTCATTTGGTTATTTGATATATTATATTCCCACCCAGGTAGGGGAAAACGGGAAGGTTCAGTTTAAGGTTGAGGCATACAAAATAGAAACAAATGCAAAACGAGGATATGATATTTTTCAAAGGGCAGTAAGATGCGTTCGCGGTCCTAAACCTGCTTCTCATAGCCAATGTCAGTTTTGCTCCTGGGGCAACGATTTTATGAATTTTGAGTAATTTGGCCTTGTTTTGCAAAAGTCAGAGAAAGGGAACGGTAAGTTGAGGTAAGTCGAGGTCAAACCTCGACAGGTCTTCTTGGTTAAAAAATCTTGATTTTTTGTTTAATTTTTGTTAGTTTAGCAATAGTATGAGTATGTTAACACCGGGAGGACAAAATTTTACCCACAAGGCCCAAGAGGCCCTGCTGATGGCTCAAGACATAGCCAGAGAGAGGGGCCAACAGCAGATTGACGCCCTTCACCTTTTGTATGTTTTGTTGTCTCAAGAGGAGAGCGTAATTTTGAATTTGCTTCAAAAGATGGGAGTAGACATTAGAGCGCTGAAGAGGGATGTGAAGATTGCCTTGGATAAAATTCCGATTATTGCTACCCCTCAAACATTTGGTCAGTTTTACCTCACCCAGGATATGGCTAAGGTCTTGGATAAAGCCAGAGATGAGGCAATGAAGATGAGGGATGAGTTTATTTCGGTGGAACACTTCTTTCTCGCTCTTTTGTCTACTCAAACAAAAGCCAGGGAGATTTTAGATAAGGCAAGATTCATTTACCCTAGTGGCTCCACCGGCACCTTGGAGTATGGAGGTTTGAATTATCAGGATTTTTTGAGGCAGTTGTCTCTTCTGCGGGGAGGAAGGAGAATTACCGACCCAGAGCCGGAAACAAAATATCAGGTGATAGAGAAGTATGCCCGAAATCTGAGTATTGAAGCCAGAAAGGGAAAATTGGATCCGGTGATTGGCAGGGAAAGGGAGATTCGGCGTCTAATGCAGGTTTTGTCCCGAAGGACAAAGAATAATCCTGTTTTAATTGGAGAAGCCGGTGTGGGAAAAACAGCCATCGTGGAAGGGCTTGCTCAGAGAATTGTTTCAGGTCAGGTGCCGGAGAGTTTGCGGGACAAGGAGATTATCAGTTTAGACCTTGGCGCCTTGGTGGCCGGGACAAAGTACCGGGGAGAATTTGAGGACAGGGTAAAGGCCTTTTTGAGAGAACTCAAACGGGCAAAGGACCGATATATTCTATTTATTGACGAACTTCATACCATTGTTGGCGCTGGCGCGGCAGAAGGAGCGGTGGATGCCTCAAATCTTTTGAAGCCAGCCCTAGCCAGAGGAGAATTAAGGGCTATTGGAGCCACTACCCTTAAGGAGTATCAGAAATACATTGAAAAGGACCCTGCCTTAGAGAGAAGGTTTCAGCCCATCTATGTGGCTGAACCCTCAATCGCTGATACCATTGCCATATTGAGAGGACTGAAGGAGAAATATGAACTTCATCATGGAGTAAAAATCAGCGACCAGGCCCTTGTTGCCTGCGCTCAACTATCTGCCCGATATATCTCAGACCGTTTTTTGCCCGACAAGGCGGTTGACCTAATGGATGAGGCAATGAGCCGCTTACGGTTAGAGACGGAATCAGAACCGGAGGATTTGGATATTCTGAAAAAAGAGATTCAATCCTTGGAGATTGAAGCAAAAACCGTAAAGAAGAACAGCAGAGAAGAAAGGGCTCTTTTGAGACAACTTGCCGACCTAAAGGAACGGGCAAAAGCCATTGAAAGCAAATGGAAGAGCGAAAAGGAAACCATTGAAAGGATTAAAAAGATAAAAAGAGAACTTGAAGACCTTCGCTTTAGGATAGAAAGAGAGACAGCCAGAGCCAATCTTCAAGAGGTTGCTGAATTGAAGTATGGAGAGGTTCCCCGGCTGATGAAGGAACTGAAAAAAGAAGAGCGTAAACTTCGGCGTCTTCAACAAGGGAATCCCATCTTAAGGCAGGAGATTTCCGAGGAGGATGTGGCAAGGGTGGTTTCAGATTGGACAGGAATCCCGGTTAACCGACTCTTAAGAGCCGAGGCAAGGAAGTTGGAGAGAATGGAAGAGATTCTTTCAAGAAGGGTGGTGGGTCAAAAGGAGGCAATTTCGGCTATTTCCAATGCTATCCGGCGAGCAAGAGCAGGTATTGCTCCAGAGAATAGGCCAATGGGTTCTTTTATGTTTTTGGGACCCACAGGGGTTGGAAAGACAGAAACTGCCCGGGCATTAGCCGAGTTTCTTTTTAATGACGAGAAGGCGCTTGTCCGCTTGGATATGTCAGAGTATATGGAAAAGCACTCGGTTTCAAAAATAATCGGCAGTCCGCCCGGCTATGTTGGCTATGAGGAAGGAGGGCAGTTGACTGAAAAGGTCAGACATCGTCCCTATTCAGTAGTTTTGCTTGACGAAATTGAGAAAGCCCATCCCGATGTCTTTAATCTGTTGCTTCAAATTTTGGAAGACGGTCGTTTGACAGATGCAAAGGGGAGGGTGGTTTCGTTTAGGAATACAATTCTGATTATGACATCCAATATCGGTTCGGATATAATAGCCAAGGAGTCAAAGGTAGGGTTTGTGAAGGATGAAAAGGATTCCAGAAGGGATAGTTTAAGAGAGAAGGTGATGGCCAGCCTGCGGGCAACGTTCAAACCTGAATTTTTAAATCGTATTGATGAAATCATCATCTTTAATTATTTGGGCAAAGAGGAGATTAAGAAAATTGTGGACCTAGAGCTGGCTAAGGTAATAGAGCGGTTAAAGAAGAAAAAGATTCATCTTGTGGTTTTGGAGTCGGCAAAGAAGTTTTTAGCCCAAAAGGGATTTGACCCAAACCTTGGGGCAAGGCCTTTAAGAAGAGTAATAGAGCGTGAGATATTAAATCCCCTTGCTTTAAAGATAGTATCCGGAGAGGTTAAGGAGGGGGATAGGGTCAGGATTGCTTTTGAGAAGGGTAAAATTAAAATTTTTGGTTCTGGAAAACCCTCCAAAATTAAAGAAGGTGTGCCTGTTTAATGCTTTTTATGTTAAAAGATGTTTTTAAGGTCCTGGCTGTTTTTGTTTTGGGAATTTTAGGAGGGGTTTTTGGCAGCCAGTTTCTTTTGCCCTTTTTTTTCGGCACACCTTTTTTTTATCCGCCCAATTCTTCATCCACCCCTGTTTACGTCATAAATAAAACCCAGAAGATTTATATTGAAGAAAATAGGGCTCTTATTGATGCTCTTGAAAGGACAAGAGGAGCGGTTATTGGAATTGAGACCCGGACCAAAAGAGGGAAGCGGTTAAATGGCTCCGGGCTTATTCTTACCTCAGATGGAATGGCTGTCAGTTTGGCTCAACTTTTTCCCAAGGGAGGAGTTTCCACCTTTTATTTCAAGGGAGAAAAAGTAAAATACCAACTTTTGAAAAGGGATACCAAAAGGGATTTGGTTTTGGTTCAGTTAAAGGGAGATGATTTTCCTACTGTTGGCTTTGCCCAGCCAAGCAAGGTCAAATTGGGAGAGCGGGTGTTTTTGGTAGGGGTGGATTTTAGGGGGAAAAAACCTGCCTATTTCGCAAACGAGGGGATTCTTAGATATCTTGGAGAAGATGAATTTGAAACCAATATCGTTGAAAAAGAAGCCCCAGGTAGCGTGCTTTTTGACATTAAAGGGAATGTTCTTGGATTAAACTATGTTGACAGATCCGGCAGGGTTTCTGTCATTTCCATTGAAGAGATTAAAAAGTTTGCCCTGCCCTAACCGCTTCTTTCTCCCAAAACAACCTCAACGGTTTTCTTTTTTTTACCTCTTAGGATTTCCAAGGTTACCTTGTCTCCCGGTTTGTATTTTCTTATGATTTTTGCCAGGCTGTTTTGGGTGGTGATCTTTTCGCCATTGAAACTGAGGATAATGTCTCCCTCTTGAAGATTGGCCTTTTCTGCTGCTGAGCCGGGAATTACTGCTTCTTCTCCTCTGCCTCCTTTGACAATCAGGGCGCCGTAGTCCACTGACAAGCCATTTTCCTCTTTGATTTTTTCGTTGATTAAAACATATCTTACCCCTAAAAAGGGATAGGTGATTTTTCCATATTTTTTAACCTCTTCAATATCCCTTTTGACCGCATTTATAGGAATGCTAAACCCGATGTTTTGGGCTCCTTTCGCCATAGCAAAGTTTACACCTATGGCTTCGCCCTTTAGATTTAGAAGTGGACCGCCTGAATTCCCGGGATTAATAGCGGCATCGGTTTGGATAACATCTTCCTGGGTTTCAATAATATTTCCTCCGGAGGCGGTGACTGTTCTTCCTAAGCCAGAGATTACTCCTACTGAGACCGTGTTTCTAAATTCCCCCAAGGCGTTTCCGATAGCGATTACTGTTTGACCAATCTGGAGTTGGTCGGAGTTGCCCAAGGGGATAGTGGGAAAGGGACCTCCCTTTTCAATTTTTACAATTGCTATATCTCTGATTGAATCTCGAGCCAGGACCGTGGCTTTGTATTTTTTGCCCTCATTTGTAAAAACAGTATAGTCAGCGCTTTTGTCTGAAACCACATGGGCATTGGTCAGAACCAAACCATCTTTTGAGATAATAAATCCGCTTCCTTCCCCTATCTTTCTTTTCTCTGTTCCTTCTTGTTTGTAATAGGGCACCTTAAATTCAAATGGAATATCAAAGAAGTCACCGAACTCCTTAAAGGGGTTTTCTTCTCTGTAATATAGTTTCATTTTCGGCACATCCTTTGTTATTACCACGCTTACCACAGCGGGGGACGCTGATTTTACCGCCTTTATTACCATTTCTTGCTGAATAGAAGGGCATTTTGGACTAACCGACTCTAATTTTTGCTCTTGGTTGTTTTGAGGAAGTTTAATGTGAGTTCTTGAGAGGAGTTCTTTTGTCAGAGGAAAGAAGTAGTTTTGGCTCAAAACTCCTCCTATCCCTCCAGCAGTGAGGGAGAGCAAAACTATCAAAACTATTTCTATAAATTTACCCTGCCAAGAAACCCACTTTGAGGGAAGCAGTTTTCTTGGCTTAAATTTTGGCAGTTGATACATATCCATAGGTTTATTTTAGTTGTCTTGCCAGTAATTTGTTGTCATTTGGGTTTGTTTTGGGAATTGTTTTTTCTTTTTTCTTTTAAATCATCAAATCGGTACCTGAAAATTTCTTTTTTAACAGGACCAAAAAGGAGCATATAAAGCCCAGCAAGGAGGTATTTAGAGTAGGTTTTTAGCCGACCGTCTTTTTCAAACCTTCTTACCGAGGTTAAAACCGGCTCTGTTTTGATATACCCAAAGGGGGCAATTTTTGATGCCCTTCGGGCAAGGTCGTGGTCTTCACCGATTTTTATTTCCTCGTCAAATCCCTTTATTTTTTCAAAGACCTCGCGCTTTATCAGAACAGAGTTTGTGGCGTGAGGCAAAAATCCTTGAGAGATTTCAGCCCAAAAATTATATAAAGAATAGGCAATTTTGTCAAACCAGTTTCCGTTAGGATAAATGGGAAAGGAAGCCACTCCTAATTTTCTTCTTTTAAATTCTTTCAGGAGGGTTTTCAAAAAGTGATTTGGGAGATAGATGTTGTCTGCGTCCATAAATAAAAAAATGTCTCCCCTTGCTATCTTTGCTCCTTCGTTTCGGCTCTTTGCCGGCAGTCCGCCTTTTGTGATTATACATCCAAAGGAGCGGGCTATCTCTCTTGTTTTGTCTTTTGAACCGGCATCAGCCACAATAATCTCATAGTCAGAAAAATCCTGTTTTTTAATCTGGGAAAGCAGGATAGGCAAATGCTTTTCTTCATTTAGGGCTGGAATAATAATTGAAAGCATTGTATTTTTTTTTACCTCTTTACCTGTTTTCTGTCAAACCTTAACTGTGCTATCTGACCAATTCGGTAGCAAGTTTGCTGAGGCATCTTGCCTCGGGGAGCACGAAGTCGCGGTAAGTGGTAAGAAGAAATTTATTCCCAGGCGCTTCTATATCTCGCCGAGCCGTCCATACCTTTTCTGAAGCGCAAACCTATTCTGGGGCTCGGCTGCGATATGCTCCACCTCAACAAGATACCTCAGCAAAGAAATTATCAAGAGTTGTTACTGAAGTGGTTAGCAATTACACCTTGACAAATCTTGTTTTTTGGTTTTTTAGCAACCTCCAGACAAGGAAGGTTAAAATCAGGTAAAAGAGCAATAGACCCTGCCAAGGCAGGTTTAGGACAAGAGGAGGAAGACCGGAGAAAAACTTTACTATCTCTACTACATAGGTTAAAAGAAGCCAGGTTATTCCGGAGAAAAGCCAGCCCAGGTTTTGCCAAAGTGCTCCAGCAAAGGCATAAACAAATCCCGCTCCCATAATATAGGGAAGGATAGGGACAACCAGAATATTGCTAAAAACCGAAAAGGGAGAAACATAGCCAAAGTTGTAAATAAGAAGGGGCAGGGTGAATATCTGAGCCGAGAGGGTCATAGACAAAATACTTCTTAACTGAAATGCATTGGGAATAAACCTTAACCAGTTTTGGAAGAAGGGCACCAAATAGATAATTCCCATCATTGCCAAAAATGAGAGTTGGAATCCGACATCAGATTTCAAAAGCAGAGGATTTTGGGCAAGCATCAGCCCTCCTGCCAAAATCAGCGAGCGGGAAGAGACAGCCATTCTTCCCAAATGCTGGGCAAGAAGAAAAAGTCCTCCCATAATTCCTGCCCTTACAGCCGAGGGCTGAAGCCCGCTCATTACGATAAATAGAGATATAAGGACAATGGTTAGATAAAATGCCTGATTTCTCCACAACCCCAATCCGATTAGGATTGTCATTGAGATACTGGTTAGGATGGCTATATGCATTCCGGAAATAGCGACAATATGCCTCAAGCCAGCCAGATTTAATTTTTGCTTCCATTCTTTGGAAATCTGTCCCTTGTCTCCCAAGATAAGGGCGCTAAGAATAGAGGCGTGGGGAGGAGAGAGGTTTTGATAGATTGAATTTCGGAGTTTCTTTTTGACAGAAAGAATGCCTGCGTAAATAGGGTTTCCCTGGTTTCGGGAAATTAGTTGGATTTTGGGAAAGTACATCAGAGAATATATCCTCTGCTTTTTTAGGTAGTCCCGATAATTGAAGTCCTCAAAAATAGGCGGGGATTTTAATTTTCCCTTTATCCGTAACCTATCGCCATAGCGGTATTTTTGATATTTTCCCGTTGTTACCAGAACCCTGCCCTTGGCAGGCCCTATTACCTGCCCTTTTAGGGTTTCCACCTCAATTGTTAATCGGGTATTTCTTTCTCTGACCTCCGGCTCCCTGACAATTATTCCGGTCAAGGCAATCACTTGGTCTTTGTCGTTGTTTTTTGTCAGTTTATTGTTTTTAGCCCGGGTATCAAGGTTTTGGTATCTTAGTATCCCAATGCCCAGGAGCAGAATACAGGAGCCCAAGACAACAAGGATCTTATAAGACCAGAACACCGAGATAAAAAGAATCCCTAAAATCAGAATTCCCAGAAGGAGAATAGAAGAGATAGGAAAGAAGGAGGCAAGAAAAATGCCTCCAATAAAAGAGAGACAAAGGTAAAGGAGAATTTTGGAAGGAGTAAGAGAGGTTTCTATCTGGGGCATTTTAGGTCTTTCAGAACCGTCTTTACTATCTGAGGCAGTCTTCCTCTGTTTAGCCTATAAACAACATTTTTTCTTTCTACAATAACAGGCCATTTTCTCCTTTGGCTATAGCGGTAGAGTCGAAGGTTTGGATTGAAGGCAATGGGATAATTGACCAATTTTAGAAAGGGGATGTCGTCCTCTGTATCGCCCACCCCTATTGAGCCCTTTAGACTAAGTCCTTTCTTTTTGACCACTGTTTTCAGGATTTTTCCCTTGTCTTTAATCATATCTTCAAAAAGAATTTTCCCGGTGAACCTTCCTTTTTTATCTGTTTCAAAAATTCGGCTGTATGTTCTATCAAAGCCGAATTTTTTTCCAAACTCCCTGACCATTTCCTGGGGGGAGCCGGAAATAGCCAGCAGATAGTAGTTTTTCTTTAGTTCTGAAACCAAGCAACGGGTAAATCGGTAGGTAAAGTTTTTTTGAGCAGAGACCACCTTTCTTGCCGCTTTCCAGACATCTTCAGCTTTTTTCTTTTTTATAAACCTGTGATATGCCAAGATTACCTTCTCTATATAATCCTCATAGGAGCCCTTCCTGTTCAGCCAGTTTTGAAGTTCTCGGCTGTATACTTTTCGGGCTTTTTTTGGGAATATCTTTTCCTCAATCAGTTCCTCTAAAAGTTCAATCAGAAGGCTTGACCTAAAGACCGTGCCATCTAAATCAAAAACAGCAACCCGCTTTTTAGAAGATTTTTTATTGACCCTTGTATTTTTTTCCATTAGAAATCGGTGAGGATGACATTTACCTTTATTTTTCCCTTTTTGAGAGAGAGGTCCTCTTTTGCCCCAAAGGTTATCTTGGCTTCCGGGCTGACCTCTTTGGTTATAAAGTTGGCTATTTCTTCAATCTCCCCAAGAGAGATGTTTCTTCCCGAAACATTGAACAATACTCTCTTGGCTCCCTTGGGGGATATTTCAACAAGAGGAGAACTAAGAGCAGCGGCAGCCGCTTTTTCTGCTCGTTTTTCTCCTTCTGCTTCTCCGGTTCCGAATACAGCCCTGCCTGAGTTTTTCAAAACCGATTTAACACTGGCAAGCCCCACGCTAATAATTGCCCGGGAGGCAACAAGGTTAGTAATTCCCAAGACCGCTTCTCTGAGTATTTCATCACCCTTCCAGAAGGCATCGGAAATGCTTGCTTCAGGACCTGAAAGGAGTAATAATTTGTCGTTGGGAATGACAATAAGACTGTCAACCCTTTCCTTTAGTTTTCGGATGCCGTTTTCAGCAATTTTCCGCCGGATATTGCCCTCAAAGGAGAATGGACGGCTTACAATACCTATACTGAGAATTTTTAATTCCCTGCTGATTTCAGCAATTACCGGTGCTGCTCCGGAGCCTGTCCCTCCGCCTTCTCCCAGGGTAATAAAAATTAGTTCTGCACCCTTGAGTGCCTCTTTAATTTCTTCTTTTTGTTCTTCAGCCGCTTTTTCTCCGAGTTTGGGATTCATCCCGGCGCCCAGTCCTTGGGTCAGTTTTCTGCCGATTCTTACTTTCAAATGGGCGCTGGTTCTTTTTAGGTCTTGCTCGTCGGTATTTAGGGCAATAAGCTCTATGCCTTCAAGATTATACCTCATTAGCCGGGAAACCGTGTTAGAGCCTGCTCCGCCTACGCCTGCTATTTTGATTTTTGGAGATAATCTCTTAGGAGTTTTCATAATTTAGGGAACAAATTCCCGGAGAAATTTCTTTAGTTGATTCCATACCCCCTTTATTCTTGAAGGGGATTCTTCTTCTATTGAGTCAAGTCCTTCCAGAAGCAGGCCGCAGGCAGTTGAAAAGGCAGGGTCGTCAATCTTGGGAGAAAAGCCCCTTGGCGCGCCAACCCGTGAGGGAAGTTTTAGGTATTTTTTGCAAAAATCCTTGAGTTTCGGCATTTTTGCTCCACCGCCGGTCAATACCACTCCTCCTGGAAGTTCAATTTTACCAAGTTTTTTCAACTCTTTTTGGGCTTCTCCCAGAATTTCTTCAACCCGGGCTCCAATGATTTGAGAGAGGGTTTTAGGAGTAAATGTTAAGGATTCTTCCGGCCTCTCACCTTTAATTTTTATTTGTTCTTTTTTTCTTGTCTTTTTCTTGTTCTTTTTTTCTTGAAAACAGGCGCCAAACTGGAGTTTTATTTTTTCAGCAGTATCAATATCTGTTTTTAGGCAAACAGCAATGTCATTGGTGATATGACCTGAGCCAATAGGGAGAATGGCAAGGTGGATTAAATTTCCCTCTTTGAAGACCGCCAAATTGGTGGTTCCTGCGCCTATGTCTAAAAGGACAACTCCCAGTTCTTTTTCTCTGGAGGTTAAAACAGCCCTGGCGCTGGCAAGGGGATTTGGAACCAAACCTATGATCCGAGAAATACCAGCATTTAATATGGCTTGGTTGGAGTTTTTTAGATAGGGGGAGAAGCCGACTATTGCTACTGCATCCACCTCCAAGCGGATGCCCTGCATACCCAAGGGGTCTTTTACTCCGCCTTCTCCATCAACAATGAATTCTTTGGGAAGCACATCCAATATCTCCTTGTTGGAAGGCAGAGAAAAGGTTTGAGCCGCCTGAAGGACCCGGTCAATGTCTTCTTCTGAAATTTTTTGGTCTGCCCTTGAAACAGAAACCAATCCGTGGCAGTTTCTGGAGAAGATATGACTTCCGCCGACGCTTGCTATCACCTCTTTTATTTGTTTTCCGCAGTCCTCCTGGGACTTTTCAACAAGATAGGCGATTATTTGGGAGACCTTGTTTACATCTACTACAATTCCTCTTCTTACTCCAAAAGAGACCTCTTCAACCTTGGTTAAAATTTCAATATTTTCTTCTTCCTCTCTGGTTTTGTTTGATTGAGGAGAAGATAATTTTTTGAAGCCGGAAACAAGTTTTATGGTTCCGGAACCGATGTCCAGCCCTGTTACAATGTTTGTTTTTGCCATAGAAGATTAAGATAATAGTTTTCTTTTTCTCTCATTTCTTTTGCCTTTTCTTCAGATTTTTCATGCTCATATCCCAGTAAATGCAACAAGCCATGGATTAGAACCCTTGTCAATTCCTTTTCAAACGGCTCATTATGTTTTTTAGCGTTTTTTTTGACCTCTCTGATACAGATAACTATTTCCCAGAATCCATCTTTGTCGCCAAAGGACAAGACATCGGTTGTTCGGTTTTTTCCCCGGTATTTTCTGTTCAGTTCTCTCATTCTTCCCTGACCCACCAGTGCGATTGACAGATTTATTTTATCTTTATTTTTAATTTCCCCGCTTATTTCTTCTTTTAAAACCCTCTCTGCCTGTTTTATGATAGATTTCTCATCAATGGGGTTTGTTGTTAGGTTGTTGACCTCTATTACCATTGAAGTTAAAGTTAAGAATTTCCTCGTACGACCTACCGATAAATTTTTCTAATTTCCTTGCTACCAATGCCAGTTCCCTTTCCCCATCAAGATTTTTGGCTTGGATCTTGGCGATAAATCCATTCCTAAAGTGTAAAACCAGCACGGCGTCAAGGTGTTCAAAGTGGTCAAGGATTGATTTTGACGGCGCTGAATAGGTGCCAGAGCCGTCAGGGAGAAAAGGGAATTTTTGATATGTTAGGTTTTTGCTCTCTTTTATAGTCATTTTGTTATTTTACCTTCTTTTTCTTTTTGAGGCAAGAGCGATTTCCCCCTTTTCCATTTACCTTGCCAAAGCAAAGGAGCGTAGATATCCTCCTTCCTTTTTATTCTAATGTCAGATGCCTTGCTTTTGTTGGGATTTTCAAATTTAATAGCGGTAAGACCCTCAATAATGGCAATAGGGGTTTGTTCCCTGCCCTCGCCCATAGCCAGGGTGGCTGCGGCGGCAAGGGAGTCAGTTATGTTTAGTTGGGTTACCTTGAATTTCCGACCAAAGATATCTTTTTTGCCTCGGTAGTTTCTTAGAGGAAAAAAACCACAATGGGCAAGAGATATTCCTATTGTTCCTCTTCTTAGGGGGATGCAGTGGCTGTCGGCGATAATAACCCCAAATCTTTTCAGTTGATATTTTTGTTTAAGGAAGCGATAGATTTTTTTGGCGGCTGAAAACGGAGACCTGGGCCAGAGAATGTAGTAGTTCCCTCCGTTGCTTTCGTCTATGCCGGCAGTGGGAATAAGGGTATTGTTTTTGATTGTAAGCATTGCGTATCTGTTGAAGGGATTGTTTCTTTCTAAATAAAGTTCTGCCTCTTTTCTAATTAACTCGTCCTTGTCTTTTACTGAGTCTTTTGGTATGCACCGGCCCTGCCAAATGGAGATAATTTTTGAGGCAAAAACAATTATTGATTTCTCTTTCAGGTGTGAGATATTTTCTTCAATAAGAGAAAAAAGGTCATCTTTTGGCGGCTGAAAGACCCTAGTTTTCAGGCTTTTGATTGAGAACATATTGACAAGGGGATTGGATTTATTCTATGCTTTTATTAACCACAAATTAATTTAACAGGATTTTTAATAAAATGCAAAATATTCAAGATATTATTTTGGGCGTTGCTGTGCTTGTTTATTTATGGTACGTATTTATTATTGTTTACCATCTGATTAGGTTTGGTATCGGGGTTCATCCAAAGGTAGTTGTTTTGGTTTTCTTTTTGATTTCTATTTTTCTATTGATGCTTTCTCTTTGGGCATGGAGCCGGGTCAATTGGGATCAACTTTTTGACCTGATTAAAAAATTTTTGTCCGTGACGAAAACAGGATAAAAATTATGCATCATTTCATCAAGGTGCTGACCAGTTCAGTTAGTTCTTTTAGGGGAATGATTCCCGGGGAAAAGACGGTTTTGGTAACCAGAAAGCACTGGTTTTTTTTATTTCTTCCCTCGTGGGCATTTCTGATTTCTCTTTTCTTACCTTTTTTGCTTTACTTTTATATTTCCC
>CAZPZY010000003.1:0-37401 GCA_964591195.1 uncultured Candidatus Saccharibacteria bacterium | reverse complement strand
GGCATTACCCGATCCTTCCAAGATCGTGAGAGGGGTTCGACTCCCCTTACCCGCTCAAGAGGATATCTGGTTTAGAAAGAAGAGAATCTATTTTGCGTATTCTACCACCCTTATCTCCCTGATAACGTTTACCTTTATTTGGCCCGGATAGCGCAGTTCTTCTTGTATTCTATTGGCAATGTCCCTTGCCAGTTTTTTTGCCTCTAGGTCGTCAATCTCTTCTGGTTTTACAAAAACCCTGACCTCTCTTCCGGCCTGCAATGCCCAGCATTTCTCAACACCTGGGAACGACAAGCCAATTTCCTCAAGTTCGGAGAGCCGTTTAAGATAATTTTCCAGTGTATCCTTTCTCGCTCCTGGTCTGGCTCCTGATATTTGGTCTGCTACCTGAACCAAGACTGCCTCCAAAGATTCGTAGGGATACTCTTCGTGGTGTGACTTCATTGCTGAGATGACCTCTTTTTCTATGCCAAACCTTTCTAAAATTCTTATTCCGATGTCCACATGGGACCCCTCTATTTCCTGGTCAACTGCTTTCCCAATATCATGGAGTAGTCCGGCTTTTTTGCAAACAATGCTCTTTGCCCCTATTTCGTCAGCCAGTCCAGCAGCCAAGAAAGCCACCTCAATAGAATGGCTTAAGACATTTTGGCCATAACTTGTTCTGAACTTCAGCCGGCCCAAGAGTTGGCTTAGTTTTGGAGGAAGGTCCAAAACTCCGGTTTCCAGACAGGCCTGTTCTCCGGCTTTTTTAATCTGGAGGGAAATTTCTTGTTTTGCCCTTTCCACCATTTCTTCAATTCGTGCAGGTTGAATTCTGCCGTCCAGGATCAGTTTTTCAAGGGCAATCTTTGCCACCTCTCGCCTGATAGGGTCAAAACTGGAGAGAAGGACAAAACCCGGGGTCTCGTCAACAATTAGTTCAACCCCGGTCAGTTGTTCAAATGTTCTGATATTTCTTCCCTCTTTTCCAATGATTCTTCCTTTTATATCGTCCGAGGGAAGAATTACCTGAGTAGTGGTGATTTCTTGGGCTTGGGAAACGGCGCACTTTTGGATAGCAGTAGAGAGAATTTCTTTTGCTTTTCTTTCGTATTGCTCCCATCCGCCAGTTTCCAGTTTTTGGATTCTTTCTAAAAGTTCCTTTTGATGTTCTCTTTCTACCTTTTCAAAGAGTTTTTCTTTTGCCTCTTCTTTTGACATCCCAGAGATTTCCTCTAATCTCTTTGAAAGATTTTCCTTCAGCGATTCAAGGGATGTCTTAATTCTCCTTAATCTAGCTGCCTCTTTGTGAAGTTCCTCCTGTTTGTTTTCTAAAATCCGAGCCCTTTCGTCTAAACTACTTTCCCTCTTTAACAAGAACCTCTCATTCTTGATTAATTCCTCTCGTCTTCTGTCTTCCTCTTTTTTTGCCTTTTCAATTATCTCTTGAGCCCTTTCATTTGCCTCGGATAAGATTTTTTTCTGTTTCTCCTTCGCCTCGTCAAGCCGTCTTTTCAACAGGACTTCTATTGTTTCGCTTTTCTTTCTGGCTATTGACTGACGAGCATAATAGCCCAGAATGGCACCCAGAGAAAACAATAAAATCCCTGTCCAAATTAAGGTAAGTTGGTTCATAATTCAAAATTAAATTAAGAGATATGGTTGACATTTTTTTCAAAAACAGTTTATCAAAAAATCGTTTTTATGTCAATGTTTGGTGTTTTATTTTTTTTCTCCTAGGCGTGTCCTTAGGACAATTTTTTTGCCCTGGCGTAGGACATTCATCTCAATTTCCTCGCCAATTTTATGTCCAGACAGAATCCTATCCAACGAATTTTCTGTAGTAATTTTTTCTCCGTTTATCTCCAATATAATATCGTATTCTTTTAGCCCTGCCTTATCAGCCGCTGAACCCTTTATTATTGGTTCTTCTCCCAGTCGTTCTCTTACAATCATTGCTCCGTAGTCAACCGGCAGTTTATTCACCTTGGAAATACCCTCATTCAAAATGATATATCTTATTCCCAGAAAGGGCATTTTCATTTCTCCATATTTTCTCACCTGTTCAAGGTCCTTCTTGGCGTAGTTAATCGGTATGGCAAATCCGATATTTTGGGCGCCTAGAACCATTGCCGTATTAATGCCAATTGCCCTTCCTTCCATATTGATCAAGGGCCCGCCGGAGTTGCCCGGATTGATAGCAGCGTCGGTTTGAATTAGTCCCTTTAATCTTGCTGCTTGTCCTTGTGCTTGGTAGGCAGTGATGAACCGAGAGAGGCCAGAGACAATGCCGGCGGAGATTGTGTCCTGAAACTCTCCCAGGGCATTGCCCACAGCGATAACCGATTCTCCCAATTTAATTTTTTCCGAATCTCCCAGTTCCAGATAGGGGAATGAATCTCCCTTAATCTTCAAGATTGCCACATCGTTGATGGGGTCGCGGGAAATTACCTTTGCAGGGTAGGTCTTTGTGGGTTCTAAAACCACTGAATATTCTGCTTCCTTGTCGGAGACCACATGCTGGCAGGTTAAGATGTATCCGTTGTCAGAGATAATAAAACCCGAGCCACCTCCTATTTTTTTCTTTTCAGATTTGCCTTTTTGGATTTCTGGTACGACAAAGTTTTTATCTCCAAAAGGAAGGAAATAATAGCCCTCAATTTTTGGCAGGTCCTTGGAGACCACAATAGTGATAACCGCTGGGCAGACCTTTTTTGCCAACTCAACAATCGGAGATTTTTCCATAATTACCATTATACCATAGCTAAAATCTTGTAAACAAGAGGGAGATTTGATATAACAATAATTAAGAAAGGGTCTTCTGCCCCCGTAGTTCAATGGATAGAACAGGAGACTCCTAAGCTTCTGATGGGGGTTCGATTCCTCCCGGGGGCAATCTCACGGGCCCATAGCTCAGTTGGCTAGAGCGTCGGCGTGGCACGCCGGAGATCGTGGGTTCGAGTCCCACTGGGTCCACTTGCTATTAAATCTAGGAATTGCCTTCTGCTTATTTTTGCCTGCGCTACGAGCGGAAAATGCCGGCACTTTGCCGGTTTAACTTAGGATGTTAGATAATTTACAATATTCGCAAGGCAATAGTTGTTATTATTTTTACAGCAGAGTAGGCTAGAAGCCAAGGGCAGTTATGAACCCAAAAATCCATTAATAATCAGATTGGTGGCTTCCTTCTCGCTTAAGCCCCTCATTCTTAAATAGGTCAATTGTTCTTGGGCAATCTGTCCAATTGATGCCTCGTGGGTTAGTTGGGCAAGTTTATTCCTGCAGTCTAGTTCGGGAGTTAAAAGAATCTCGGATTTTTTATCAGTTAACAATCCCTGGCAATCCAGGTGGCCCTTAGCCTTTGAGTCAGCCACAATCCGTGACCGAGCCAAAACCTTAGATTCTTTCTTTCCAACCAACCTAAGATTGATTATTCCCGAAGATCCATTTCCTTTTAGAACCATAATCTCTTTTATCTCTGTTTTGGTTTTGACGCAATTTGCCCCTATTTTTACATTACAAACTGCTCCGGCAGATAAATTAAACAGGTTGCTTGCCTTGAGTTTATTAGGAGTAAAAAGAGTTCTATAGAGGTAGTTCAGTTTTGAATTTTTTTCAAGAAAAAATTCATAATTTGTTTCAACAATGTCTTTCTCTGTCCACAAATGAATATGGCTGTATTTCAAAGAAGACCCTTCTCTTAAAACAATTTTCCCTTGGGCTTTATGCGTCCCGAGGAGGTTTTTTTTCAGGACGTTGCAGGTTCCCTGAAGATGGATTTTCAGATTTTTCTCTATAATTAAAAGATTCTGGAGTTTTTGGCTAACATTTTGACCGCCAATAGAGACACAGGTGGAAAGGGGAGTGTTTACCTGTTCTTTGACCCAAATAAAATATCCTTCCTTTGGTTTTTCGGAAAAATAGTTTCTTGTCCATTTGTATTTTCTCCAGGCTTCTGGACTAGAAAGAATAACGGTTCCTTTTGTCAGATAGATATTTTTTATCCTATGGTCAATCTGCCAGTAGTTTACATTTTTTGCATTTTTCATAGCCGTATTTTTTAATTATCCTTAAAACCTTTTTGTAGTTTTTCTCTTGGCAGATGATTTTACCTTGGATCATCACATTGACTCTGTCTGGTTTTAGATAGTTAAGAAGATGTCCTTGGTGGGTAATAATCAAGAGAGTGATTTTTTTCTTTATTAGTGCCTGCCTGATTGTTTTTGAGATGTATTCCAATTTTTTGATGTCCAATCCAGAATCTATCTCATCAAGAATTGCCAGTTTTGGATGTAGGGCGATAATTTGAAGCAGTTCTGAAATTTTTTTCTCCCCTCCGGAAAAATTAACATTTATTTCTCTTTCCAAGAGTTCTTTTCCTTCCTTTATTTGTGGTTTCTTTTTTGAAATTTTTGGGAGAAGGGAAGATAGTTTAACCCCCTTTATTGCTGGTGGTGTCTGCCATGCCAAGGCAATTCCTAATTTTACTCTTTTTTCAGGTGAAAGTTTGCTTATATTTTTGTTTTCAAAGACAATTTCTCCTTTGGAAATTTTATATCTTTTGTCTCCGGCAATAACCTGAGCCAGGGTGCTTTTTCCTGAGGCATTGGGACCTAACAGCGCCTGAACCTGTCCCTTTCTGATTTGAAGATTTATGCCTTTTAATATCTTTTTCCCCTCTGCCTGAACCTCTAAATTTTTAATCTCCAATAGTATCGGCATTATTTTTCAGTTTTTTATTTCTTTTTTGCCCGGCTAAAACTTCCCGCTATCAGGTCTGGCACTAATTTTTTCAAGCCGGCAGAACTTATCCTAAAAGAGTAATTGTAATCTCCGGCAGATACAATTATCTTTGGATTTTTCATTAAGTTTTTGTCTACAAAAGTGGGCAGTTTCCAGAGACAACCAAAAGGCGGAATCGCTCCTATCTTTACTCCTTTTAGATTTTTTTTCATCCAGCTCTCAGTTGCCAAACCGATTTTTTTAACCAATTTCTTTCCTTCCTTTTTTAGTTTGGCATTTACTACTTTTTTAAGTTTTTCTTTGTCTAAATTTTTATTAGCCGGAATTAAAACTATGGCAAACATCCTGTCCATTTTTACTATCAATGTCTTTCCAATAATCTTTTCTGACACCTTTAGGGTTTTTGCCTTGTCAAAAGCAGTATAAACTGTCCGATGTTGAATGATTTCGTACCTAATCTTGGCACTATCAATAAATTTTATTAACCTTTTTGGTATCGGCATATTAGGTCAATATATCACAAATCTGGCTCTTTTCAAGTTAGTGTACTATATGAATACCTGGGCAATACCTTCAGCAAACTGGTTTGACAGAATATTGTTCTGGTATACTTCAAAATTCTTGAAATCTGACCCTGGGCTAAAAGGAGCCGGTTATTATGCCATTTCCCAGGCAGGTGTTTTTTTTATAAAAAACCGCAAATTGACCCGGGGTTGGAGCCATCTGGGGCTTGTCAAAAATTAACTCTCCCTTTTTGCCTCCCATAAGATAAAGCCGGGCTCTGGCAGGTCTCTGGCGGTAGCGAAGTTTAGCCATTACCCTTATTTCTTTTTTTGAAGGAGGACCGCTTATAAAATGAACAGATGAGAGGCAAACCCTTTTTTTGAGAAGTTCTTTTTTATCTTTGGAAACAAGCAAAACATTGTTTTTTTTCTCAAATCCCTTAACGAAGTATGGTCCCCCAGCCAGGTTAATTCCTTTTCTTTGGCCAAGTGTGTAAAAATGAAGTCCCTGATGTCTGCCTAAAATTTTTCCCTGGCTGTCTTTTATTATCCCTGGCTTTGTTCCTATTTTTTCTTTTAGAAACTGATTTAGAGATCTTTTTGCTAAAAAGCAAAACTCCTGGCTTTGCTTTTTCTTGAGAAGAAAATTAAAACCCGTCTCTCTTGCTATTTTATAGACCTTTTCTTTTTTGTATTCTGCCAAGGGAAAAATGATATACTTCAGGTATTTCTGAGGAAGGGAGGATAAGAAGTAGGTTTGGTCTTTTTCCCTGTCCCTGGGTATTAATAACTCGTACCTGCCTGCCTTTTGGTTTTTTTTGATTTTGGCGTAATGGCCGGTTGCCACATATTTTATTTGGCGTTTTTTTGCCCACTGAAAAAGTTTTTTAAACTTTAATTGATAATTGCAGATAATGCAGGGATTGGGGGTTTTATTTCTTTTTATTTCTTCAACAAAGTAGTCAAGCACCTCTTTCTTAAAATCTTTTTCAGCATTTAAAACATAAAAGGGGACCCCTAATTTTTTGCATACCTTTTTAGCCAAAACAAGATTTCTTTCGCTTCTCCAGACAGGCAGTTTTAGGAAAAGCCCAATTGGTTGCCAATCTCCTTTTTTAAGTAATACCAAGGAGACCGAAGAGTCCACTCCTCCAGATAGCCCAACAACAATTTTTTCTTTTTTAGAGGACCTATTTTGAGTCATTTTTTGCTTCAGTTGTCTTTAGGGGTCAAGCGACAATCAAAATCCATGGAAGAAATCCTTGCAACTACAAAATAGGTTATTGAAGACTTTCTGTCAAATAAGATGAAATCCAAATTGACATATCAAATTTCATCCAATACAATAATACCAGAAATTAAATTGCTAATTCTAATCTAATATGAAAAGCCAAAAAATATCTACTAAAATCTCTTTATTTCTGATTTTTTTGGCTTTTTTCTTTTTTCCTATTTTTTCTAAACCTGTTCTTGCTTCTTCATGCGGCGATAACAGTTGCGATTTTCCAGAGACCTCAAGCACCTGCCCAGCAGATTGCGGTTGTCATTCTAATGGAGTTTGCGAGGCGGAAAGAGGAGAGAATTCCTGGAATTGTCCTGATGATTGTAAGACAATAGCAGAAGCCAATTATTGTATTTGTAGAGCAAATCCTAAACACCTGGGAGGAGCAGGGCTGGTTCCCTGTGGCAGAAAAGCCGATGACCTTGATACCTCAAATTGCGAATGTTGTCCTTGCACCCTGTGCCATGTCTTTCTTATGCTTAAAAAGGTTACTGATTTTTTAACAAAGGATTTGTTCTTTCCTCTTTTGCTTTTGGCGATAATAATCGCCGGGACACTTCATATCTTTGGGGCAATAAAAATCACTGACATTGCCAAGGCAAAAGCGGTCTTAACAGCCGGAGCAATTGGAACTATGGTCATTTTCACCAGTTGGATAACAATAAATTTCTTTCTTTACTTTATGACCCATCAAAAAACAAACGAGGGCATAGCCACTATTTTTGGCCAGCCCTGGAATGAGGTAAGTTGTAATTATCCAACAGGATGTTTAACTGCCTTTTGTGGAGATGGAATTGTCCAAAGACCAAATGCCGAGGGAACAAATGAAGAATGCGAGCCTGAAGAAAGATGGGAGGCCTTTAAGGCAAGAGCGCAGATGGGCGAGGCAGTTGATGTTGATAATAATGGAGCAACAGATGAACATGATTATTTTGCTTCTATTTGCTCTTGCGAGGATTGCCATATTACCGGCGATGTCTCAAGTTGCTGCGGAAACGGAAGATTAGAGGCAGGAGAAGAATGCGACCCTACAGTTAGCCAAGCAGATTGGCTGGCATCTGGGTATGCTAAAGATTACAGCGGAGATGGCAATATAGACAGTGTAGATTACAATCTCATGAAACATGTATGTACTGGAGAATGCAAATTAGGATGTCTTCCCTCAGACCCTCATTTTGCTGATATTAATAAAGGTTGTTATCAACCAGAGGGATCGTCTGATTCTTGTCAAAAAGGGGTATGGGCTTGCGATTCGAATACAGGAGTAGTGAAGTGTTTAGATGTTTATTCAACCGAAATCGCAGGATATGAGGATTATTATATTGGAGAGGAGCTTTATGATTATTGTTGCGAATCAATAGAAAACCAGGGGGGCGATGTAACCTGGGGGCAAACCCAATTGAACAGTTTATCCGGCCTTACAAGAGTGAAGCCCAGTGCCGCTGTGTCGGGTAGCGGAAGTTTTTATTGCGATGATATCTGCCGAAAACAGGGAAAAATATGCGTAGGTGTAGGGCTTACAGATAACCCTGCAAAATATTGCTATGCTGTCAGTTGTCACAGCGGAAATAATTGTACTGCCAGCGCGAATAATGTAAAGGAAGATTGCCGCACCAAATATCCTTATTATGATGATCCCGATTTTTGTGGCTATCCAGAGTCATATCACGTAGGTTACACTAGTTGTCTTTGCTGGTCACCTTAATCATATATTAAATATGCGTTATTATGTGGATTGGGAAAATCAAAGAAAGTAAGAAAAAAATAATAATAGCGATTTTTGTTTTTTTAGGACTGGCGGGAACCTTGTGGATAAATAGAAAGCCATCTCCTCCATCACCTCCTGTGCCACCTCCTGCACCTCCTGCACCTCCTGTTAAACCTTCTCCTTGGCCAAGCACCTATCCCGATCCCCCTTTTGTACACTATCCAGTTACAGAAGAAAGATGCAGGGTTGTTGAAGACCCTTATCAGAGACAATTATGTTTTGAAGATTTAAAATATCTCCAGGCCGTATGGGAAAAAGATTTGAAAAAGTGTGAAGAATTGAGAGATTTTCAAAAAAAAGATGATTGTATTAACTCGGTGATAAAAGCCAAGGTAATAGGACCTGAAAATGATCCTGTTGAAGAAGCCAAGAATTGCCAAAAAATTGCGGATAAAAAATTAAGACATAGATGTATTATCACAGCCGCGGTTGACGGTTTAGATAAAAGAGTGTGCGAATATTTTTTTACAGACGAGCCCTTTGAAAAGAAAGAATGTTTAGACAAAGTAAAGGCCTTTGACATTGTAAGGAATACTAAAAATCCTTATAAAGGTATAAAAAGGTGCCTTGAGGTAAAGACATTGGAGTATGGAACTATTTGTTTTAGGGCATTGTTAAAAGAAATAAAATACGATTGCAATGCCTTAGAGGGAGTGCAAAGGCAAATGTGCCAAAGTTTAGTATTAAAACGAGATGCAAAAACCATAGAGGATTGTCAAAAAATTCCGTTGGAAAACTATAGGAAGGTATGTATAAGAATAATTGAAACGGGTAAGTCAGGTTTTGACTTAGACAGCGATAATGACGGAAAGAGCGATGAAGGAGAGTTGTTTTATAACCTTGACCCATTTAATCCTGATACTGATGGTGATGGCCTTTTGGACGGTCAAGAAATTTTTGATTACGGAACTGATCCAACAAACAAAGATAGCGATGGAGATGGGATAAGCGATTTCGAAGAAGTAAAAAGGGGAACAGATCCCAATAAAATCAATCATTAAGCCTGTACTCCGGCTTGAGAGAGAAATAAAGTTTTTGGCAAATATGGCAGAAGATCTAAAAAGGGTTCGTATCTTTGTTTCTGGTTTGGTTCAGGGGGTTTTTTATCGCCAGAGCACTAAAGAAAAAGCGGAAGAATTGGGTCTGACCGGCTGGGTGAGGAATTTACCTGATGGCAGAGTGGAGATAGTGGCTGAGGGAGAGGAGAAGAAAATCAAGGAGTTGATTGATTGGGCGAAAAAAGGACCACCCCTGGCAAAGGTTAGAGACCTGGAGGTAGATTTTGAGGAGTATAAAAATCAGTTTTCTGAATTCAAAATAAGATATTGATTTTTGAAAATTTTATGAGCAAGCAGTCGCCTAAAAGAAGGAAATTTATAATAAAGAAAAAGCAGAAAAGGAGAAGAAAGTTGAAGAAATTGAAAGAAAAATACCTTAAGACAAAGGACCCGGAGGAAAAGAAGAGGATAGTTGCCAAGATGAGAAAAATGGCCCCTTATCTGGAAATTGAGCAGTATCTGTAATTAGGCGCGATGGCTACAGGGATTGTGAACCAAACCGGTCTTGACATTTTTTGAGCCCGGCTTTTTATCTGGTTTACAAGCACAAATGAGAGAAGAGTTGAAGGAATGACTATATTGGTGTGTCCCTGAGAGGAATCGAACCCCCATTTGAAGCTCCGGAGGCTTCCGTTCTATCCATTGAACTACAGGGACATCCCTTTAAAAAAATGATTTTTCCCTAGTGTCAGAGGGACCTTTTTCTTTAGAACAAACTGAGGAGTTTGGCAATGAAAAGAACATAAATCAAAATATACATTGCCCCTTCCCAGATGTAAATCCTTCTGGAAATTCCAGAAATCACGAAAAGGAAGGTGGCAAGAATTAAAAAGGGAAGACCAATCAGAAAGGTAAGGTTATCTACTGCCAGGGGCTTAATTAAGGCGGGAACGCCGGCTACAATTAGGATATTAAAAACATTTGAACCAAAGACATTTCCCAAAGCAATTTCATATTTTTTCTTTATGGATGCCCTGACCGAAACAACCAATTCTGGCAAGGAGGTGCCAACAGCAATACCAGTAATGGCTATCAGCCCGGCGGATATCTTTAGGATTTCAGAAATTTTTAAAACTGACTCAATGGTATAGTTGGCGCCAAGGACCAAACCAACTATTCCCAAGATTAGAAAAAGGAAGGTTTTCGGCTCCAATTTTGCTGGTTTTTCTTTTACTTTTTCTCTTCGCCTTTCAACTCGGGAGGGTAAAATTTTAATCTTCGTTCCTTCAGGCAGAATCTCTACCAGTTCTGGGCTGATTACTTCTTCTCTTCTTTGAAAAACTGTGTAGAGGAAATAGACGGCAAATGCCAATAGAAGCAGAATTCCTTCTCCAAAAACAATTTTTCTATCCCAGACAATAAAGATAAACAAGCCGGTGGTAGCGGCTAAAAGAGGGGCATCCAGGTCAATTAAACTTCTTTTAATAAGCAAACTCCGGGCAGCGACCGCTGACAAGCCAATAACCAGAAGGATATTGGCAATGTTTGAACCAATTACATTAGCAGTAACAATTTCGCTTGCCCCTTTTAGAACAGCGGCAACAGAAGATGCCAGCTCGGGAAAAGAGGTACCGATAGAAACAATAGTCACCCCAACAATAAAAGGTGAAATTTTTAAAGCCAAGCCAATCTTTTCTGAACTTTCAACAAACCAATCAGCCGATTTTACCAACAAGATTAAACTTAAAATAAAAACCAAAATCCAAATTATAAGCATATGCCTTATAAAAAATTTTAATAATCCTTATCTGTTTCCCCCGATTTAGGGCGGAGGAGGTGGGACTCGAACCCACAGACCGCTTTTTAGGCGGTACAGGTTAGCAACCTGTTGGAATAACCAGTTATCCGACTCCTCCTGATATTGATATTCTATCATCTTTTCTTTGTTTAATCAATTACTGATTGATTTTGATTTGGTTTGCTGGTATTATATTTTTAGCTTCTAGTTTATTTGTCCCCATAGTTTAACGGATAGAACGCAACCCTGCGGAGGTTGAAATGGGGGTTCAATTCCTCCTGGGGACACCCCTAAATTTGGTCCGGATTAAAGAATGTGCCATCTACGCAACTGCGATAGCCCTTGGAGGTAGCGCAGGATCCGCAGAGCCCTATCCCACACCTTGTTAAAAACTCAACAGAGGAATAAATTTTCTCTGGATTTATGTATCTTTTCTCTATTTGAATTGCCTTTTCTACCATTGGTTTGGGTCCACAGTTAAGGCAAAATGTGGGCTGAAACTCTTTAATTGCCTTTTCCAAGATGTCTGTTATCAGACCCTTGGTGCCGATGTCTCCTTTTTCAGTGGACAGGTATAGTTTTTCGCATCTTTTTTTGAATTTATCAAGATAGGGGAAGGAATTTTTGTCTTTTCCTCCAAGGACAGCGCAGGTATTGTTGTTTTTCTTTGCAAAAAGATAAAGGGCAGCCAGTCCTGTTCCTCCTGATACCAAAAGGACTCTGCCGTTAACCTTAGGCGAGTTTCCATAGGGACCGCGTAGATAAATGGGGTCATTTCTTTTCAGTTTTGATAACTGCTCGGTAAAATAGCCCCTCTTTTTTACAAGAACAGTTATTGGTGTGTCGTCCAGAAGGGAAAAGGGCTTCTCACCCTTTTCGGGAAGCCAAAGGAAAACAAACTGACCCGGCTCTATTTTTATATCTCCATTTAGTTTCAAAAGAAATGTGTCTTTTTCTATCTGTTTGTTTTCTTCCACCCTGTATTTTTTATACTCCGTAAGGGGCTGATTTTTCAGAAATTTTTCGGCTTCATTTGTACCTCTTTTTAGGTCTTCCAAAAGTTGATGAAAATAGAGTTTTATCTCCTCTGTGGTCATCCCAGCCAGGGCTGAACCAATTCCAAAAAAATCAGCCCCTGCCTTCTTATATCTTCTGATATCAAGGGAATTTGAGATTCCTCCGCAGGCAATAATAGGCAGATTTGTTATCTCTCTTATCTCTTTTACCCTTTTTATTCCCAATTCCAAGATTGCTCTGCCTGAGATCCCGCCTACCTTATTTGAAAGAACGGGGTGGCCATCAAACAGATAGGGTTCAGGACCGCGCGTGTTGATGGCAGTAATTCCTGCTGCTTTTCCCCTCAGCGCCCTTTTTACTGTTTCCTTCACATCAAGGTTTGGCGAGAGTTTAACAAAGACGGGTTTGCCCAGGTTAGCCACTGACCTTATTATCTTTTCTGTAAGATTGTAGTCCTTGCCGACTATTTGACCATATCTTTCAGAATGGGGACAAGAGATGTTTAATTCAAAACCGTCGCTGAATTCTATCAATTTTTCTGCTACCTCCCTAAATTCCTTTTCATTGCTTCCGAAGATGGAAACAAGCAAAAATCTCTCTTTGGGGATTTTAATTTTTGAGAGTTTTTTTCTAAACTCTTCGGCTCCGGGATTTGTTAGCCCCACAGCGTTTATGAAAGAAAGAGAAGATACCTGGGCGATAATCGGTTCCCGGTTTCCTGTTCTGGGAGAGGGACCTATGCTTTTTGTGGTTAAAATTCCGACCTCGGGAACGGAGTTCGCAATTTTTTCTAAGGTGGAGATCTCAGTTGTGACAATTCCTGAGGGAATGGTAAAAGGACCCCTGATTTCTTTATTGAATAGTTTATATGCCATTATGACAACATTTCAAATTCTTGGGACTTCCAGTTTAGCCGATAGATGTCCCATTTTTTGTTTAGTCGTCGGACCCAGATTTCATAAAAGGTTTTTCTGCCCAGCATTACCACAGTTTGATTTTTTATTATTCTGTCTCTCTCTTTTTTAGAAACAACGCTCTTTAGAGAAAAAGGGCAGCGGGATGCCTTGACCTGAATATATCTTGCCTCGTCTATTTTTTTTGTTCCCGGCTTTGCCTTCAGGGCAAGGATATCAAATATCCCCCCTGATTTTGGAGAGCGAAAGATTGTTTGAAAGCCCATTTCTTTTAATATAGTTATGGCTTTATATTCAAATCTTCTTCCCTTCGCGTAGGAGTGATTTTTCTTTGCCTTTCTTTTATTTTTCTGGCGGCCAGAAGCCATAGGGTAGGAAGTAAATAAAATTAGTTCTGAGAACCCTCCGGTTTTAGATTTGAGTAGATTTCCTGAACATCATCATTTTCATCAAGGGCTTCAAAAAGTTTTTGACAGGCCCTTCTTGTTTCTGGATCTGGTGATATCTCTTCTTTTGGCACCCAGTCCAAGGAGGACGATTCTATCTTTAGGCCTGTTTTTTCCAGGTTTTTCTTTACCCTCTCCAGGTCCTCTGGTTTGGTGTAGATGTCCAAGAGGTTGTTGTTCCAAGAAAGGTCTTGGGCACCAGCTTCAATGGCTAACAGTTCCAGGTCTTCTTTGTTTATCTGTTTTCCTTCTTTTGTTTCTGGTTTTGATTTAACCGTGATACAGCCCTTTCTTTCAAACATCCATTTTACTGCTCCTTCACTCACCAATTTTCCTTTGTTTTGGAGCAAGATTTGCTTAATCTGATTTAAAGTTCGGTTTTTGTTGTCAGTAATTGCCTCAATAATAATTGCTGTTTTTCCGGGACCGTATGCCTCAAGCAGAAGGTCTTCAAATTTTCTGCCGCTTAATTCACCCGCTCCTCTTTTTATTGCCCGTTCAATGTTTTCATTGGGCATCCGAACATCCTTGGCTCTCTCAATAGCCAGTCTCAGACGGGGATTAAAATCCGGGTCCTTTCCTCCCTGCCTTACCGCCACCTCAATCTCTTTTGACAATTTAGAAAATACCTGACCCCTCTTTCGGTCGGCTATTTCCTTTTTTTGTTTAATACCGGCCCAGTGAGAATGTCCTGACATGATAATTAAGTTTATTATAATTTCTTTTACAAATCAAGCCCATTTTTTGTAATCAGGGCAGTTTAGAAACCCCATAGCACGAGCAAAATAGAAATCGTACCTGAACATTTAGAATTTAAAGAATTTAAATTCAACACCGCGTGTACCTTCTTTCTAGGTTAAGAATGAACTTTCCTCAGAGATAATTTTCTGGAGATTTCCAATCTGATATCTTGATGAGGAAAGATTTTTCTAACTTTTCTTTCTTTATTTTCTTTTTCGCCCTTTGATTTTATAGATTCTTAGACCATTGTTTCCCTCTCTAACCATTATCTTGTCACCAGTAGGGCTGAAACTGGGGTAATAGATAGGGTTTTCAAAATCCTTAGAGAATATCTCATTTCCTTTTAAGTCATATATTTTTAAATCATTGGTTCCTTCTCTCAGCATTATCTTGTCACCAGTAGGGCTGAAACTGGGACAATCCATGTTTTTTTCAAAATCCTTAGAGAGTATCTCATTTCCTTCTGGGTCACAGATTCTTAAACCATTGCCTCCTTCTCTAAGCATTATCTTGTCACCAGTAGGGCTGAAAGTAAGGTCAAGAATGGTCTCTTCAAATTTCTTAGAAAATATCTTCTTCCCTTTTAGGTCATAGATTTTTAAACGCCTAAGCCCTTCTCTAAGCATTATTTCTCTACTACTAGGGCTGAAACTGGGGTAATCGATGGTTTTTCCAAAATCCTTAGAAAATACCTCCTCTCCTTTTAGGTCATAGATTCTTAAGCCCTCGGTTCCTTCATTAACCAATATATTATTATCACCAGTGGGACTGAAACTGAGATAATAGATGATTTCTTCAAAATTCTTAGAGAGTATCTCATTTCCTTTTAGGTCATAGATTTTTAGACCATTGTTTCCTTCTCTAACCATTATCTTGTCACCAGTAGGGCTGAAACTAGGCCAACTGATGCCTTTTTCAAAATACTTAGAAAATACCTCCTTTCCTTTTAGATCATATATTTTTAGACTCGTGTCTCCCTCTCTAACCATTATCCTATCACCAGTAGGGCTGAAACTAGGGGAATAGATGGGTTCTTCAAAATCCTTAGAAAATATCTTTTCTAAACCTTCTATTTTTTCCCATTCTACTTTAGGTTTCCCATAGAGAGATTCAATTTGTTTTAATAATTTCGTTATTTCTTGATAACCCTCAATGGTTTCTCCTTCTTTGGCCATCCTTTCTTTAATTTCCTCAATTTCTCTGACCAAACCCAAAGATTCCTCCTCTTTTGCTTGCTCAGGAGATTTTTCTTTTTCTATAGGAGAAAATTTTTCAAAAGATTTGGGCATATTTTTAATTTAGCAAAAAAGATAACAAAGTAATTTGAATGATTTAGACCTCTTTAACAAGGCGGTAATATTTATTTCCTTCTTTTATTACTACCATTATTTTTTTTCCATCTGGACTGAATTGAAGATTTCTGCAATCATCAAATCTTTCCTCCCAGGGTTTTCCATCAACAGAAATAGTCTTTTTTCCTCCAATTTTTACTATAACTGCTATCTTTTCTCCATCCGGACTGAATTGAGGAGACCAACAATCATCAAACATCTCTTTCCAGGGTTTGCCATCAACAGCAACAGTCCATTTTTCTCCGATTTTTACTAGAGCTGCTATCTTTTCTCCATCTGGACTGAAGTGGGGAGACCCTCTACAATCACCAAACCTCTCTTCCCAAGGCTTCCCATTAACAGCAATAGTGTATTTTCCTCCAATTTTTACTGAAACTGCTACATTTTTTCCATCCGGACTAAAGTGAGGAAATCCACAACTATCAAACCACTCTTTCCAAGGTTTGCCGTTAATAGCAACAGTTTCTTTTTTTCCAATTTTTACTGGAGCTGCTATATCTTTTCCGTTTGGACTAAATTGAGGAACCAAACAATGATCAAATCTTTCCTCCCAGGGTTTGCCATTAACAGCAATAGTCCATTTTCTTCCAATTTCTACTGGAGCGGCTACATTTTTTCCATCTGGACTAAATTGAGGAGACCAACAATCATCAAATCTTTCCTCCCAGGGTTTACCATCAACAGAAATAGTCTTTTTTCCTCCAATTTTTACTATAACTGCTACATTTTTTCCGTCCGGACTGAATTGAGGAGACCAACAATCATCAAACATTTCCTTGCAGGGCTTGCCATCAACAGCAACAGTCCATTTTTCTCCGATTTTTACTAGAGCTGCTATCTTTTCTCCATCTGGACTGAAGTGGGGAGGCCAACAATCATCAAACCTTTCTCTATAATCTTTTTCCCAATCAACAATGAGTTTTTTCCCTATTTCCCAATCCCAAAAAAGTCTCGGGTCTTTTTCAGGAGAGAAAATCCTTTCTATATCTTTAAGTAACTCAACAATTTTAAAATAATCCTCCTTTGTTTTTTCTGGTTCTGGTTTTTTTTGAATTTCCTCAATCTCACTTAACAATTTTAAAGCCCTCTCTTTTTTTATTTCTTCTGGAGGCTTCCTTTCTTTTTTAGGGAGAAGTTTTTCAAAGGGTTTCAGCATTGAATAAATTACAATTGCGTTTTTTTAATTTTTTCTTTAATTGATTCTGGAATGTTTGGATTTTCTAAAAGAGATTCTAACGCATCTTGAGCAGCATATCTGGCTTGCCTTAATTCTCTTTCTTTTTGTTGTCTTTCTTTTTGTTCTAATTCTTCTTTAGTCATTGATGCTCGTTCAACTAAGATATCAAAAATTTCTTTTCTTGTGCGTACCTTTCCTTCAAATTCAATTTTCCCAGTATCTCCCTCTAATAATTCATTGAGATTCACCTCCATCGTCTCTTTTAATTCTTCATCAGCCAATCGGTCAAGGTAATAGAAATGGATTAATTTTTTTAATGTCTCTGTTAAATCAAGCCGGCCTGTTTTCCTATCTCTTATTTGTTCATCAATCAAAGCATCCGCCACTCTAGCCATATCATCAAGCGTTAAAGGGATTCTTTGTTGTCTGCCTTTTTCACCCTTTTTAAGTGCTTTATTTAAATCATTATGAAAAGCACCTACAACCTTTGCTACCTCTCTGCCAATTTCCGGATGGTTGTAAATATCTAAAATACAACCTTTTGGTTTTTCCTTTGGTTTTTCACCAATCTTGTAAGTGAAATAATAATCAGCCGCTAAATCCAGGGATTCTTTAGAAAGTTCCCCCATTCGTTTGAAAACAACTCCTCGAGCCAAGGCGGGGTCAACTTCGTTGCGCGCTAAATATTCCTCTGGTGGATTGGTGCTAAAGATGGCCCAAAATTTAGGTCCGGCTTTTACTTTTTTGCCGCCATTTTCCCAAAGTTGAATTTCCTCGGCTAATTGACCTCTTTTACCACGTAATTTCAATAAAGCATTAATAACCTGGGGTTCAGCCAATCCAACTTCTTCAATATGAAGAGTAAAGCCGGTGCCCTTTTGTTCATCAAAAGAAAAGGTGCCATCAGGATTGCGAATTAGTCCCATTGCTTTGGGAACTGCTCCGTATTGGAAACGCCATTGAGTTTTTTCTGCCAATCCGGCGGATTTTGCCAGTTCTTGAAGTCTTGTATGAATTAAAGCCAACTTTTGCTCCTGGGATAATTTTTCTTTTTCTTCCACTTCTTGGGCGATTTTAGAGATTTTCATCTGCGCCTCGGCTGATTCCAAAAACTCATTCCATTTTCTTTTTTCTTCTTCAGTTTCCACTCTTGGCACCCATTTCGCCATTAGTTCTGAAACATCGGTTTGACCAGAACAATAAAAATCAAGTGGTTTTACGCCTCGGCCGTAGCGCAATTCAGTGAATTTATCTGCCAGATAAGTTTTACCAATAGCAGTTGGTCCTTCTATTAAAAGCGGTTGGCGGTGTTTATAGGTCCTTGCCATTGCTTCTAAAATCTCAAAAGATTCTTTCATTGGAATAATTTCTTTTTTTATAGTTTCAATATCTTCACGGCTGGCTTCTGTTTCTAATTTAGTAATAATTGGCCTTTCTTCATAAGGATTGCCAATGTAGATATATTTCTTTTTCTCTCGGGTTTCAGGATCAACTTCTTCTTCAAAGACAATACCTCCAAGGATTTCTCCTTCCGGTCCTCTTTCTTTTATTTTTGCTTCAATTTCTTCTTCTTTTATCTCTTCTGGTGATTTGAAGCGGATTGATTCAAATTTTTCTGGCATAATTTATTTTACACTTAAGGTTGGGCCAAAAAGCCGATAAAAATGGGGATAACTAATTTTGTTTTCAATAAAATCTCTTTCGGCAAAGATTATAATTCTAGAATTTTCTGGTATTTTAATTTCAACTAAATCCTTTCCTTGGTAATCCACTAATTGTAAAAAATTATGATTAGATAGATTCTTCAGTTGAGTTAGCAAGAGACTACCAATGTCTTTTTTTATTTCCAAAAATATCCATTTACCTTTTTCAAAAAGTTCAATAATTTTTTTAATAACATCCTCGTCAAAGATTGATTCGTCATAAATGATTTTTTCAATAGGAACTGCCCTTTTTATCTTATCAAAAATTTCATAAGCATCGATCTTACTCTCCGGCTCTTTCACTATTAGACCTAAATCAAAAGGGGGGAGGGTTTGAATCTGATGCTTTTTTTGGAGAAGTTTTAAAAAGGATTCTAATTTTTCCTTTTCCATATTTTTCTATTTAATAGATTTTTACTAAATTATAATTAATATTTTTCTGGATGTCTAATCATATCTTCCAATAGGTCGGCAAATGCCTCGGGTAATTTTTTAACATCCTCTTCTATAATAGATGCTTTATAAAAATCTTTAACATAATAAATTTGATCCGGCTTGCCAATTCCTATGCCAATTAATTTCTGCCCTAGTCCCTGCGCTTCTTCTATTGCCTCTTTAGTTTTTCTTTGTTCTTCTGGATCCTCAATAGATGTTCTATTCGGCTTACCATCAGTCAAATTAATTAAGAAATTATATTTGCTCCCTATTTGTTTAGCCTGCTTTTGTAATTCTTTTGAGGCATAAGCAGTTGCAGTAGAAGTAGGTGTAAAAGCATTTGATTTAACATCATGTAAAATTTCAACCATCCTCTTTCTGTCTTCTTGAGTTAATCTACCAAATTTTCCTGAAAAATTTTTATATTTTTTGACATCATTTAAAAACGCTGTACTAAATCCAATAACCTCAAAATCAATTCCTAATTTATCTAAAACCTCGCTTAAAATTACCACCGTCTTAAAGGTTTCTTTCAGTTTAGTAGGATCTTTTCCATAATCATTCATCGAGGCTGATAAATCAACTAATATACTAAAGAGATAGTTTTTCTTTGACGGAATAGTTTTTCTTTCCCAAATTTTTTCCAAGTAACGGGGATCAGCTTCTGCCTGCATTGCTTTTTCTAAATCAAGACGCTGACCGCTTGAATAGCCTTTGCGCCATTTGGGATGGCGTTCTGGTAAGAAAAATCTTTTCAAACGAGTATATAAAGAGTTAATAATATCAGATACCTCCTCATAGGCCTTATCATATTCGGTCATTTTTTCCCGCCTTATTTCTTCTAATTTTTTCTCTATTTCTTTTCTTTCTGCTTTTTCTTTTTCTCTTACTTTTTCTGTTATTCTTTCTTTTTTCTCTCTTTCTCTTCTTTCTTTATGGCTTTCGGGTTTGTCTTTATTGAGTTTTCCTTCTAGCTCTTTATTTACCGCATCTTCAAAGTCCTCAAGTTCTCTTTGGGCCTTTTGGCGATACTCTTCCTTTTTTGAATGAGGCAGTTTTTGAAAGAGTTTTTCCAATTCTTGTTTTGTCTTTTCTGAAAGTTTGTCTTCCGGGTAGGGCATTTCTTGACCAGATTGAATTTGCTCTAAGGTATTTTGAATATCCTTTAATTCCTGTTCAGATTGCTTTTGTTTCATTTCTTGAGCCAATTTTTCGGTTTTCTTTTCTTGAAGTTGTCTTTCCAACTCCTCTTTTTCTTTGCCACTTGCCTCTTTTAATTTTTCTTCCAGATCCTTAATTTCTTTATTTAATCCCTCTTGTTTCTCTTTTGCTCTTTCAATCTGTTTTTGTTTTTCTTCAATTTCTTTATTTAGTTTCTCAGATGTTTCTTTGACTGCCTTGTCAATTTGTTCTTGAAGTTCTTTTTTGACATCTTCTGGCAAGCCATTAAATGGATCAAGTTGCCCTTCTAACTCTTCAACCTCTTTTTGAAGTTCTTCTTGTTTTTCCGTATCGCCTCTCGCTTTGGCTTCTTCCATTTCTTTTCTCTTTCGGCCTAATTCTTTTTGCATCTTTCTGAAATCTTTAAGCATCTGGCGGCTCTGTTCGGTTTTTAGGTCCATTTCTACCAATTTTTTCACTTCTGGCCAGATATCTTCGGTATTGATCTCAAATCTTTTTTGAGCAATCACGATGATTTCTTTTTTATCTTGGACAGATTTTTGGGGATCTGGAATTGCACTAATACTTTTACGAGCATACTCAATGGTTCTTTCTAAAGCCTTTTTTACTGCTGGATCTAATTTTTTGCTAAATCTTTTCTGATACCAATCACGAATAATTTCTGAACCATATTGAGCAAATTTGGGCCAATAGCCCCACTGAAGTGCAATTCTTTGAACTTCAGGCGTACTTAAAACTACATTTTCCTCTTTTAATTGTTCGTCATAGATTTTTTCAACATATGGTTTTAGTCCTGGGAAGCGTTTTTCCATCCATGTGTTTACTGCCGGATCTTCAATGCTATTTTGAAGATAACCAAAACCAATTTGAGAGTAAAGTTCTTCGATTTCTTTTTGAGAAAGACCTAATTCTTTGGGGTGAAGGGTAATTCTTCTATGGGCTCCTTCGTGACCTGCAATAAATTTTGCTTTTTCGGGATTTTCCTTAATATGTAAAGGATCAAAAGTGATAGAGCAATCTTCAGGATTAAAAAAACTTCCTTTTCCTGGCCTTCCCAATTTTACTTCCATTCCAAAATCGCCACCAACTCTCTGGGCGATAATTTCTAAAGTCCTCCATTCTTTTTCGGGAATTTTTATTCCTTCAGTTCTTTCCTTTGGCTTTTCTCTTTTCAGGTATTGTTCTGGTCTGATTTTTTCCATTTTTTTTTGATTTTAACAAATTTTTGTTAGTTTGTTAAAACAACGTATTAAGTTATCTAAAATGTAAGTGAAATGAAAAAGTTTCGATAAAATGGAGTAAGGGTCGTCGCAGATATAATTATTAAGACAGGGTTTTCTCTTAGATTCTTAGGCAATCTTGGTCTTGTTTTATATTGCAAAAAACCTTTATCCTTTTGTTGGGTTTATGTTAGGTAATACGATTTATTGAGATTTCTTTTAGCAGGTGTTAGAATTAATTAAAACTGGAGGATTGCTAAAAAGGTTTTTTAAGAAAATATCCTAAAAATGGGGAGATTTTTTGAGAGGATAAGAAGGCCAAAGAAAGAAATTACTATAGAGGAGGAGAAGAAGGTCCCTGAAGACTATTGGTTTGAAATTGGAAAGGAATTATACGAAAAACTGGGCAAGGTTCCTGATCCCTTGCAAATCAGGGCTCAATCTATTGTTAGCGCCTTTCGCATTCCCTCTTTTCCCTATTCCTCTATTGAAAGAAAAGAAGAAAGAGGAAAAGAGGAAAAAGAGAAAGAAAGAGAAGAAGAAGAAAGAGAAAGAGACAAAATAATTGCCGAATATCTTACCAATAGACCTGGCGTTTGGATAGACAAAGAAAAAGGTATCATTTCCTCTGACTTCAGAGACCTGTATCCAAGGGGACTACCAAGAAAGTTAAAAAAGGTTCTCTCTCCAGAGGCTAGAGAAATAATGAAAACTGAGTACCAACACCTAAAAGAAATAAAAAAAGAAAGAGATATGCCTAAACTTCTAAACGATTGTCCAATTCATTATTTCAGATTACCTGGCGGAGTTGACCTTTTTATGAAGGGATACTTGCATGATAAAGAATGGCAAGAAAGGCATGGAGAATATCTTAAAGAAATGAACAAACAAGCCAAGGTAATCTGCATTGAAGGATTTCGTAATATTCCTTTTGGAAAAAGCCTTGAACTTTTTTGGAACGATCCAGACTATCAACAGGGACATTATGATAAATTAATGAAAGATGCAGTTGATGGGGGATTTATAGGTTTTTTTACTGAGATTGACGCCAGAGATGTGTCAAAAATTAGAATGGATAGCACAGAGCTATTCACACTTCCAGATTTATTCACACTTCCAGATTTATCAGAGGCATTCTTTTCAGAATACTTTAAATTTTTAGAAACCGAGCATCCTAAATTCGCAGAAGAAATTGGCACTCCTGAAAAGTTAAAGGAATATCTTGTTGCTTTGTCAAGCACAAAAGATGAAGGAATGTTAAGGAGAAGAGCAATAGAAAGAGGAATAATTTTTCGCAAGGGAAAACAATATTGGCCATTTCCTTATATTACAAAAGAAGGAAAAACCTCTTTTAAACCTACCCTTTTTGAACTTGGCCAACATCTCTTTACCGATGCCTTGGCGGCAATCAAACTCCATCTAATTGCCAGACTAATGGCAGAAGGCAAGATTAAAAAAGGTCCCATTATAGATTACGAAGGAGTAGGCCATCTGTCCAGCAAGGCATTTTTTCTAAAGCACCCTGAATACGCAATGGAGGTAGTATTAAGAATGATAAACGAGTTGATGGCAGGAAGGGTAAAGAAAGGCGAAATCTCTGAAATCTATGAGGTCTTTAGAAAGCCAAACTGGCAGGAGGCAGTTAAAGAAATTGCCAAACTTGTTTTCAAAAGACCTTCTCCAAATGGAAAAGAACTCTTAGATGAAAAAATTGACTTTCTGGAGACCTTCAACCTTGACCTTGAAGAAATCATCCCTTCTGATGAACAGATTGAACAGATAAGAGAGAAGATAAGGAAATCTGCTCCAGAAAAGGAAAAAATAAAGAATGCCTGATATTAGATTTATTTAGATTTATTGCTTACCCAGGGTAGGCTTGGACTTTTTTAGGGTCCTTTGCTCTCTTTTGACTAAACATTAATAAAGAGATAAAATTTGAGAATTGTTATGACTATTGGCATTCCAAGGGCGCTGGTTTATTGGAAGATGCCTCTTTTTTGGGAGACATTTTTTGAGTACCTCGGTCTGAAGGTTCTTCTTTCTCCAAAAACCAACAAGGAGATTGTTAAGATAGGAAGCGAACTTTCAGATCCTGAGGCCTGTTTCTCAATCAAGGTTTATCTTGGCCACCTAAACTGGCTGGAGGGGAAGTGTGATATGATTTTTGTCCCCCGGCTAAAGGCAGACAGGAGGCATTTGGAGTACTGCCCGCGATTTTTTGGCTTGCCAGACCTTGCCAAGATAATTTCTAAAACCCCGATTTTAACAGAGACATTTGAGCAGAGAAAGGAGGTCTTTGAAAAAACGATAGCAAAAATAGGCAGGGCATTGAAGAAATCTAAGGCAGAGACAGATTCCGCGCTTCAGGCGGGCCTTTTTAGGGAAAGGAAGGAGAAAGAGGAGAAAGAGAAGCAGTTTTTGGAAAAAATTAATTTGAAAAAAAAGAAAATTATCTTGGTTTCCCATCCCTACAATCTCTATGACGATTATGTGAATATGGGAATAAAAGGAAAACTGGAGGAGTTGGGGGTTTTGCCGATATTTATTGACTGGGCTCCCTTATCTGATAAGAAGTTGAGCCGGGAAGATTGGCCCAATTTTCACTGGGAGTTCGCCGAGGAAATTGCGCGGAAAATTGAGGTTTTATTGGGATACCAGCCTGCAGGGGCGATTGAGATTTCTTCTTTTGCCTGTGGTTCCGACGCGGTGATTAAAGAGTTTGTGGAAAAAAGGTTCAAGAAGGCGAAGGTTCCCTTTCTTTATCTTATCATTGATGAGCAGACCGGGGAGGCAGGCTTTCAAACCCGGCTGGAGGCATTTGTTGATACCATAGGATGATAGTTACTTAGCCTGTCGAGGTCAAACCTCGACTTTGTCGAGTTGTCGAGAGAGTTGTCGAGGTCAAACCTCGACTTCCCTCGACTCCATTCGTTGATACTATAGGATAGTAGTTGCTAACCGGTTTGGTAATAAATCTGCTGAGGCATCTTGCCTCGGGGAGCACGAAGTCGCGGTAAGTGGTAAAAAGATTTGATTTTTTGCCTTTATTTTGCTAAAAAAATCAGGAGCCGATTATGAAACCAAAAATTACCTTTCCCTATTGGGGAAATTATACCATTGCCTTTAAGGCCTGGGTTGAGGGATTGGGATTGGAATCAGTTGCTCCCGAGAAAACAACCCAAGAAAGCATAAAAGAAGGCGCCCGGATAGCCCCAGAAATGTACTGCTTTCCCTTAAAGGCAAATTTGGGCAATTATCTCGGGGCAATAGAAAAAGGAGCGAATACCATAATTATGGTTACCGCCCTGGGAGGCTCATGTCGCTTGAGATACTACGCTGATGTTCAGAAAAAGGTTTTGCTGGAAAATGGCAGAAAGGTTAATTTCATTACATTTGACCAGTCACCGATAGATATTTATAGAAAGTTAAGGGATGTCAGCGGTCTTCCTTTTTTGAAGATACTGAAGGTGCTCTGGTTTGGCTATAAAAAACTGCGACTTATTGAGACACTGGAGAGAAGGGCTCAATATTTAAGGCCAAGGGAGAAAAACAAAGGAGAAATAGATTCCCTTTTAAGAAGGGCATTTGACAAACTGGAAAAAATTGAGACATTCAAGCAATTGAGAAAATTTGAGAAAGAAATCCGGGCTCAGATTTCAAAGATAAAAATTGAGCAAAGAGATGTGCCCCGCGTGGGGATAGTGGGAGAAATTTTTACTGTTTCCGACCCGAGCGTTAATCATGACATTGAGAAAAGATTGGGGCAGGAGGGGGTTGAGGTCCATCGGGAGATGGACATAACCTATCATCTGAAAAAGCGAATTTTTCCCTGGAAGGACTGGACCATCCAGAGAAAGATAAAGCCCTATCTGGGCTCAACCGTGGGAGGGCATGGAAGGGATGCTATCTACGAAATGTTAAACTATGTGAAAGAAGGATTTGACGGCGTGATTCAATTGCTGCCATTTGCCTGTATGCCTGAGTCCAGCGTTAGGCCGATTTTAGAAAAGATTCACCAAGACAGCGGTATTCCCTTTTTGTCTTTATCGCTGGATGAGGAGGTGGCTGAGGCAGGGGTGCAGACCCGGCTGGAGGCATTTGTTGATTTGGTTAGAGCATATCATAAAAAGGTAAAAAGGAATTCTGAGCGCTGACCAATTTGGTAATAAATCTGCTGAGGCATCTTGCCTCGGGGAGCACGAAGTCGCGGTAAGCGGTAAGAAGAAATTTATTCCCAGGCGCTTCTATATCTCGCCGAGCCTCACAAGCCTCTTTCTGAAACGCAATCTCCTTCTGGAGCTCGGCTGCGATATGCTCCACCTCAACAAGATACCTCAGCAAAGAAAATACCAGGGTTGTTATTGAATTTGTTAGATGGTATACATACATAAAACAAATTTTGACCGCTGACCAATTTAACTATGAAATGTTTTTTAGGCGTTGACATCGGTTCTGTTTCAACAAAGTTTGTTTTAATTGACCAGAAGGGAGAGGTTCTGTACAGCACTTATTTTCGCACGGAAGGCGACCCGATTGGATCCCTTAAGAAGGGTTTGAGGTGGCTGGAAGAGTTTATAAAAAGCCAAGGTAAAGACATTGAAATTTCAGGGCTGGCAACCACCGGCTCAGGCAGATATCTTGCCTCGGCGGTTTTGGGCGCCGACATAATAAAGAATGAAATTACCGCCCATGCCAAGGGAGTTACCCACTTTATGCCCGAGGCCCGGACAGTAATTGAGATTGGCGGCCAGGACTCAAAAATTATTATTTTGGAAAACGGGGCGGCTGTGGATTTTGCCATGAACCTGCTCTGCCTGAAGGGGGATGCAAAAATAACCACCAATCCCAGTTATAACCCAACCCCGATTAGAGAAATTAGAATTGGCAAAAGGGTATTGACCCATCAAGGAAGATTTATGCCCGTAGAGCAGGTTTATGAGAGAAGATATAAGGGCAGGATGATAGAGATTGAGGTTCCCAATGTTGGAAAATTAGAGATCACCCCGGAACATCCTGTCTGGGGATTAAAAAGAAACGAGGTCGCTGTCTGTAAGTTGGCAGAACAGGCCAATTGTAAAAAGCAGCATACCAAGCAGAGGGAGCTCTCTTGGCAGCCCACACCTATCCCGGCAAAGGAACTTCGTGAGGGAGATTTTGTTATTATTCCTTTGTCTGGGTTTAAAAAAAGATTTTGCGATTTTATAAGCCAAGAGAAAAAACAGGATTATAGATTTTTTATCCACAAAAATTGGTTATTTGCGCCAATTAGGAGAATTAGAAGATATCAATTTGAGGGCCCGGTTTATAATTTGCGGGTCAAGGGGGACAGTTCCTATGTTGCCAATTTTGTAGGAGTGCATAACTGTGCTGCCGGAACCGGGGCGTTTCTTGACGCTCAGGCATTTAGGCTGGGTATCCCAGTTGAGAAGTTTGGAGAGTTTGCCCTTAGGTCAAAAAACCCGACAATAATCTCCTCCAGATGTACGGTATTTGCCGAATCGGATATGATTCATAAACAGCAGGTGGGGCATAAGGTAGAGGATATCATCGCTGGCCTCTGTCAGGGAATGGCAAGAAATTATTTGGCTGGGGTTGCCAGAGGGAAGAAGATAAATCCGCCGATTGTTTTCTTGGGAGGCGTCTCTGAAAATGTAGGAATGAGATGGGCGTTCAAGGAAGAACTGAAGCAGGAGATTATTGTTCCAAAATATAATAAGGTAATGGGCGCCTTGGGAGCCGCACTTTTGGTAAGGGAATCTCCGCCCCAAAAGACAAGGTTTAGGGGGTTTGCTGTTTCCGAAAAGGAGATTAGGACCACTTCCTTTATTTGTCAGGGCTGTCCCAATCACTGCGAGGTCATTGAGGCAAGGATTGAGGGCAAGGTGGTTGCCCGGTGGGGAGACAGATGCGGGAGGTGGTCAAACCTAAAGTACTAAAAATTGGTTTGATTTTTTTGATTCAGTTTTTTATAATTGCTAAATATGCTGGAATTTTCTGTAGCAACAGAAAAAATTTTTAGTTTTTTTGGGTTTCCTATAACCAATACCTTTTTTTGGGCTCTGGTTTTGTCAATAGGAATTTTTGTTTTTTTCTTCTTTGCCTTCAAAAAAAGAAAGATTGTCCCCGGTCCTTTGCAGAATTTTCTTGAATGGATATTGGAGGGACTATTTAATTATATTGACGGAATTACCGGGGAGAGGAAAAAGACATTGGAAATTTTTCCCCTTGCCTCTTCTTTATTTATTTTCATTTTTTGCGCCAACCTTTTGGAGATCTCCCCGGGATTGGGGGTTTTTCATTTCATAAGGTCGCCCAGTTCTGACCTTAACTTTACCCTTGCTTTAGCCATTGTTTCAATGATTTTTGTTGAGGCATTGACCCTTAAAAACCTGCGCCTCCCAAGGTATCTTAAGAAATACTTTAATTTCAGAAATCCGATTCTTCTTTTTGTGGGACTCTTTGAACTAATGGGTATATTGACAAGGATACTCTCCTTGGCTGTCCGGCTTTTTGGAAATCTTTTTGCAGGAGAGGTTCTTCTGATAATTGCCGCTTTTTTGTGCGCCTATATCCTTCCCTTGCCTTTTTTGGGGCTGGAAATTTTTGTTGGCTTTGTTCAGGCATTGATTTTTTCTTCCTTGACTGTTATTTTTTATGTCGCCGCCACCGAGCAAACAGAAGAATAAGACAAGGTTTTTTTACGCCCTGTCTTTGGGAATGGAATTGGGTTTTTTAATCGCCATTCCCTTAATAATTTTTCTGCTTTTGGGATTGTTTTTAGACAAGAAATTTGAGACCTTCCCAATTTTTTTAATTTGTGGTATACTAATAGGATTAGGCGCCACATTCGTGGACGTCTATTATTTGGTTTTGCCTTTTTTGGAAAAAAGGTCGGGAAAAAGGTCGGTTGATAAATAATAAATAAGAAACCAAATTTTTAAATAAAGAAGTATGGATCCACTTTCTGTTAAAAATTTAGCCGCCGCTTTGGCAATTGGAGTTGGAGCGATAGCCCCAGCCATAGCCATAGCGATGATCGGGTCAAAGGGAGCAGAGGCAATAGGAAGAAATCCGGAAGCCGCTTCCAAGATTCAGACCGGGATGATATTGGCTATCGCTTTTGCCGAAGCCATTGCCATTTACGCCCTGGTGGTAGCCATTTTGATTAAATTCGTGGGATAAAATAATAAGGTATGGAGATACTTAATGCCTTGGGAATCCATTGGAAAATCCTTCTGGGCCAGATAATTAATTTCCTGATTCTTTTGTATCTCCTTAATAGGTTTGTTTTTAAGGGCTTTCTGGACCTCTTGAAAAAAAGGAGAGAAAAAATTGAGTTGGGAATTAAAAAAGAGCAGGAGTACACAGAGAAGATTGAGATGACAAAGAAAGAAAGGGAGGATGTTTTGAAAAGGGCTCGGGAGAGGTCTATTCGGGTTTTAGAAGAAGCAGAGAAAAAAGCCAAGGAAAGAGAAAAGGAAATCTTGACCTTGGCTGAAAAGGAGAAACAAAGAATGATAGAAGAGGGAAAGAGGATAGGGAAGATAGAAGCGGCTCGTCTTAAAGAGGAACTGTTCCGAAAGAATATAGAGTTGGTTTCTCTTTTGGCTGAAAAAATCCTGAAGGAGAAAATTGACCCGGAAAAGGATAAAAAATTTATTGAAGAAAAACTAACCCAATTGAAATATGAGGGGTGAAGAAGAGAAAATTGCCAAACTCTTGGTTTCGGTAGGGAAAAAGCAAGGCGAAGAAGAGGCAAAAAACCTCTTCCAATTATTAGTTCAATTGTTGAAGAAAAAGAGAAAATTGTATCTTTTGACCAAAATTTTAAAAGAGCTCAAAAAAGAGGAAGAAAAAGAGCAGGTAGAGATTGTCTTGGCAAGGGAGTTTGATGTTCAGACAAAAAGAAAGATAAAAGAGGAAATAGAACGGATTTTTAAGGGAAAGGAGGCAAAGATAACAATCAAAGAAGGAATTATTGGCGGATTTCTGGCAAAGAGCAAAGATTACCTGATTGATGGTTCAATAAGGGGAATGATAAACAGGTGCTTGAATAATTTGACTCTAAGTTTTGATATTTGAGTTTATTTATGTCTATTTATCAAACCCTAAAAAAAGAAATAGAAAAATTGGACCTGAAGCCGGAAAAGGAGGAGATTGGTCAGGTTTTGGAGGTGGGCGACGGAGTTGCCCGTCTTTCCGGCTTGCCCTATGTGAAAAATTTTGAGGTAATTGAGTTTGAAAGAACAAAAACAGAAGGGGTGGCTTTGAACCTAGAGGAGGATAGTGTGGGGGCGATTATTCTGGGCGATTTTTCAAGGATAAAAGAGTCAGATATTGCCAAACGGACCGGAAGGATTTTGTCCTGTCCGGTTGGAGAGGAACTTATTGGCAGGGTGGTTGACCCCTTGGGAAGGCCCTTGGACGGAAAAGGACAGATAAACGCGGAGAAGGACTATCCCTTGGAGAGAATCGGTCCATCGGTGATGGAAAGGGAGCCGGTAAATTTTCCTCTTCATACCGGCATAAAATTAATTGACGCCTTGATTCCTATCGGTAGGGGCCAGAGGGAACTTTTGTTGGGAGACAGAATAACCGACAAGTCACCGGCGGCTCTTACCTGTATTTTAAACCAAAAAAAGGAGCCAAAAAGGCCTATTTGCGTTTATGTTGCTGTGGGCAAAAAAGAGGCAGAGATTGCCAGAACGGTTGAACTTCTCCGAAAGGCTGGAGCAATGGATTATACTATTGTGGTTGCCGCTCCCGCTTCCAGCCCGGTTTCCTTTTGGTATCTGGCTCCCTATGCCGGTTGCGCTCAAGGTGAATACTTTATGCACAAGGGAAGGGATGCCTTGGTGGTTTACGATGACCTGACCCAGCATGGTTATGCCTGGCGTCAGATTGCCCTTGTTTTGAGAAGGCCGCCGGGCAGGGAGGCGTATCCCGGGGATATATTTTATTTACACTCCCGGCTTTTGGAGAGAGCGGCGAAATTGAGCAAAGAAAAGGGAGGTGGTTCCTTGACCGCTTTGCCTATCATTGAAACCCAGCAGTCAGACCTTGCCTCTTATATTCCCACAAATGTTATTTCAATCTGCGATGGTCAGATCTTTTTTGATGCCGGGCTTTATTTGAAGGGACAAAGACCGGAGGTAAATATCGGCTTGTCAGTATCAAGGGTGGGCTCTGCCGCCCAGACAAAGGCAATGAAGAAGGTCGCCGGGAGGTTAAAGTTGGAGTTGGCTCAATTTTTGGAACTGGAACAATTTTTGGAGTTTATTGAGGAGGTAGACCCGGAAACAAGAAAACGGCTGGAGCGGGGAAGGAGAGTCAGAGAAATACTGAAACAAAAAATGTTGTCTCCTCTGCCCTTTGAAAAAGAGGTGGTTGCTATTTACGCGGCAGTGGAGGGCTTTTTGGACAATGTTAAACTTGAGGATGTAGGAAGGTTTGAGGAGGAACTATTTAAAACGATTGATGCTGAGAAGGGAGAGATTTTTGAGAAAATTAGAGAAAGCCGGGAGTTTGACCAAGAAGTCAGGAGCGAACTGGATAAAATTATTCATTCCTTGGTTAAGAAATATGCACCCGAAGGAGATTAAGGGAAAAATAGAGGTCACCCAGGGGCTTTCCAAAATAACCCGTGCCTTGGAATTGGTCTCTGCGGTGAAAATGAAAAGAGCCCAGCGTTTTGCTTTGAATTCAAGACCCTTTACCCAGGTGGTTTTAGAGATTTTGACAAACCTAGAAGACCATCCTCAAGAAATAAAAAAATCAATTTATTTTCAGAAAAGGTCTGTTGATAAAACATTAGCCGTGGTTATCAGTTCGGACAAGGGATTCTGTGCCGCCTTTAATAAAAATATTTTGGGTTTTGCGAGAAAGTCCATTGAGAGATTGAAGAACGTTGAGATTTTTGCGATAGGAAAGAAGGCAGGAAAATTTTTTCAAAAGGCAGGGTACCCTGTCTTGGTTGAGTTTAGCGGAATCGGCGACTACGGAAGAGTAGAGGATACAAGGGCTATTGCTGATAAAATCTTGGACTATTTCCAGAAGGGGAGATTTCAGGAGATTTTTCTTTACTATACCGACTTTGTTTCCTCTTTCACCCAAAAACCGAGAGAGGTCCGGCTTCTTCCCTTGGATATGAAAGTTATTAAAGAAACCCTGAAACACTACCAATTAAAAAATGCTGCCAGACCAGAGCCCCCTTTTCCCTTAGGCAGAAGATATTACACCCTGCTTGAACCATCACCAAGGGAGATATTTGAAGCGCTGGTTCCCCGTCTGATTGCCTATTTGATACACCATTCTATTTTGGAAGCCAATGCCTCGGAGCATTCTGCCCGGATGATGGCAATGAGAAGGGCAAACGAGAACGCTGAGGATATTTTAAGACGCCTTACCTTGGAATATAACAAAGCCAGGCAGGCACAGATTACCGCTGAGGTCTGCGAGATTGGCACGGCAAAAGAGGCAACTGCCTAAATTTATAAACAGCAACTATGGGAAAAATTGTTCAGATCATAGGTCCAGTTGTTGATGTGGAATTTGAGGGAGAAACCCCTCAAATTTTGAACGCCCTTAGGGTGAAAAGAAATAACCTTATTTTGGAGATTGAACAGCACATAGGGGAAACCAGGGTTCGGTGTTTGGCAATGGGTCCAACCGAGGGATTAAGAAGGGGCGAAGAGGTGGAGGATACAGGGGCACCTATAAAAACGCCTGTTGGCAAAGAGGTAATGGGCAGGGTTTTGAATGTTTTGGGAGAGCCCATTGACCAAAAGGGCGAGATAAGAGCAAAAGAAAAATGGTCTATCCACAGAAAAGCCCCGAAACTAACAGAGCAGGAAACCAAGGTGGAGATTTTGGAAACCGGGCTGAAGGCAATTGACCTGTTAGCCCCTATTCCGAAGGGAGGAAAGGCAGGGCTTTTTGGCGGAGCCGGAGTGGGAAAGACCGTTTTGATTCAGGAATTGATTAGAAATGTGGCTGAGGTTCACAAGGGTTATTCTATATTTACCGGAATTGGGGAGAGGTCAAGAGAGGGAAATGATATTATTCTTGAGATGGAAAGAGCCGGCGTTTTGAAAAACTGCGCCTTGGTTTTTGGTCAGATGAACGAACCGCCGGGGGTAAGGTTTAGGGTTGGATTTACCGGGCTTACCCTGGCTGAATACTTTAGAGATGTAGAAAAAAGGGATGTGCTTCTGTTTGCCGACAATGTCTTTCGGTTTGTCCTGGCAGGGGCTGAGGCATCTGCCCTTTTGGGAAGAATTCCCTCCCAAACCGGTTACCAGCCCACTCTTTTTTCCGAGGTAGCAGAGTTTGAGGAGCGTATTACCTCAACTGATTCGGGTTCAATCAGTTCTATTCAGGCAGTTTATGTTCCAGCGGACGACCTTACAGACCCGGGCGTGGTTTCGGTTTTTGGTCATTTGGATTCCTCAATTGTTTTATCAAGGGAGATTGCCGACCTGGGCATTTATCCCGCCCTTGACCCTCTGGAGTCCTCTTCTAAGGCATTGGACCCCCAGATAGTCGGGGAAGAACATTATCGTGTCGCTCAAGAAGTAAGGAGGATTTTGAAAAGATACAAGGAATTGAAAGATATTATCTCAATCTTGGGGATGGAGGAGTTGTCCGAGGAAGACAAACTGATAGTTCAGCGGGCAAGGAAGATACAGAGATTTCTGTCTCAGCCCTTTTATGTGGCTGAGGTATTTACCGGCAGGAAGGGTCAGTATGTCCCGTTAAAAGATACGATTGAGGACTTCAAGAAAATCATCTCTGGCGAACTTGATTCAAGAAGAGAAGAGGACTTCTATATGAAAGGAAGGATAGAATAATAATAGGATGCTGGTAAAAATTATTTCATTAGAGGGGATAGTTTACCAGGGCGAGGCAGAAGCGGCTATTGTTCCCGGCAAGCAGGGACAATTGACAATCCTTGCCCGTCATATCGGTTTGATTACTCCCCTTAAAAGAGGAAAGATAAGAATAAAAGAAGGTGATAACAATCAGAGGAGTTTTAAGATTGAGCAGGGGGTTTTGGAGGTTGGCCCCAAGGGAGCGAATATCTTAATGACCCCCAGTTCGTTTTAATTATGAAAATTTTGGTTATTGGTTCAGGAGGAAGAGAAGATGCCTTGGTTTGGAAAATCGGTCAGAGCCCTCTTGTTTCCAAAATTTACTGCGCGCCCGGAAATGGAGGCATCTGCTCAAGAGAAAAAACAGAGTGCCTCCCCTTCAAGGCAGAGGATGTTTCTAAACTGGCTGACTTTGCCTTAAAGGAAAAGGTAGATTTAACTGTAGTTGGTCCGGAGGCGCCCTTGGTGGCAGGAATTGCTAATCTGTTTGAACAAAAGGGATTGAAGGTCTTTGGGCCCAAAAGAGCGGGAGCCCGGCTTGAGGGAAGCAAGGTGTTTGCCAAGGATTTTATGGAAAGATACGGAATCCCCACTGCCTTTCACAAGACCTTTGAGGATTCAAGGGTTGCCCGCGACTACGCCTTGGATAATTTGCCCTTGGTTGTTAAAGCCGACGGCTTGGCTAGGGGCAAGGGCGCTATTGTTTGCAAAACCAAAGAAGAAGCAGAGGAGGCAATTGAACGAATAATGGTAAGAAAGGAATTCGGTTCTTCGGGAGAAAGGGTGGTTATTGAAGAATTTTTAGAGGGGGAGGAGGCAACATTTATGATTTTAACCGACGGAAATAGATTTGTTGCCTTGCCCCCGGTTCAAGACCACAAGGCGGTTTTTGACGGAGACAAAGGACCCAACACCGGCGGAATGGGCGCTTATGCTCCGGCTCCGGTTATAGACGAAGAAAGAAAAAAAGAGATAATTGAAAAAATTGTCAAGCCAACCTTAGACGGGCTTGAAAGGGAAGGAATAGACTATAGGGGATGTCTCTATTTTGGCTTGATGCTTACAAAGCGGGGACCCTATGTTTTGGAATTCAACTGCCGTTTTGGCGACCCGGAGATTCAGCCTCTGGTAATGCTGATGGAAAGCGATATCGTTCCCTTTTTGAAAGGAGTGGCTGATGGCAGATTGAAGGGAGAGATTAAGTGGAAACAAGGAGCGGCGGTTTGTGTGATTATGGCTTCAGGCGGATATCCGGGCAGATATGAGAAAGGCAAAGAAATAAAGGGATTGGATGAGGTTTCAAAGATGGAGGATGTGGTCGTTTTTAATGCCGGGGTTTCAAGGGAGAATGGGATTTTGAAAACAGCCGGAGGCAGGGTTTTGGCGGTAACAGCGAGGGCAGAGAACCTAAGGCAGGCAATTGATTTGGCATATCAGGCGGTAGATAAAATCTCTTTTGAGAACGAGCATCATCGCACCGACATTGGCAGAAAAGCCCTAAAATAATGTTGAGGTTTATCAATCTTATTTCCGGCTCCGGGTCAACAAATCTGGCAATACTCAAGGCAGAGAAAGCAGGAGGGAGATTGTATAATTTGACCCGCACTGTGGCTATCATTTCAAGCAATCCGGAAGCAGAGGGAATTAAAAAGGCAATTCAGGCCGGATTTCCAAAAAAGGAAATTTTTGTTGTTTATCCCCAAAAGGGGAATTTAGCGGGTCAACTCTTGGAGATATTTAATAGGTATAAACCCGACTATTTTCATCAGTTGGGGTGGATGCCCAAGACCCCGATTGAGGTTTTAAGGCAGTACAGGGGATTGAATCAGCATATGGGCCCCGGAGGAAAGGGAATGTATGGAGTAAGAAGGGTTTATGCCTTCCAACTCTTTTGCCAGCGGATTGGAGAACAGCGCCCCTTTCCTGTTTTCTGCCAATGGGTGGCTCCGGAATATGATGCCGGAAAGACAATTTATTTGAAAGAAGAAAAAGTGAAACCGGAGGAGGACCCCGAGGAAGTGGCAGAGAGATTATTGGAAGTTGAGCACGAGGTTCAGATTGAGGGAAGATATCATTTGGCAAAAAATGACTTTAAAGAAAGGCCTGTCCCTCAAATTGCCAAAAACGAGAAGGAAAAAGAAATTTTATCCTGGGCAATAAAGCAGGCAATAAAGGCGTATCCCTAAGTTTTCCTTATTGCTTTCAGAATAAGGGGAGTGATATCAATCTGAGATAAGCCGGGATTATTGATTGTGTTTGTTAGGTAGATTTTGTCAAATTTTTTCTTGATTTTTTTTGCTCCCTTGGCAAGGGTGCTGTGAACTGCCAGACAAAGGAGTTTTTTTGCTCCGTATTTTTTTACCAACTCTCCGATTTTTAACAGAGTGGTGCCGGTTCCTATAAGGTCGTCAACCAGACAGACGCTTTTTCCCTTTATCTTTTCTGCCAAGGCATCACGGAGGAATACCTCAACCTGAAAAGAGTTTTTTCTCTTTTTCTTAAATCCCGGAAGGTTAAATCTTCTCTGTCCCCCTTGGTCAGTGGCTAAAAATAGAATATTTTTCCCCCAGTCGCGTCTTACCTTCTTCATTAGAAAGGGAACGGCCGAGACATTTTCCAAAAGGGGTATTTTTTTTACCCAGTTCTTTTTTCCAAAGTGGCAGTCAATGGCATAGATTTTTTTAACCTTATAATAATCTGTCAATTTTTGGACAATGGCTTTGGCGGCGTTTGTTTCTCCCTCTTCAAAAACCTCATCCTGTCTTCCGTAGGGGAAATAGGTAAAAAAGACCTCGGGTTTTATTTTATGTTCTTTAAGAATTTCTAAAATTAGTTCCAATTCAATTAAGCCGTCATTGGGCCGGGGAAGACCTGAATGAACAACAATTACCCTTTTCCCCTTCATCTTTTTTACCTCCGGCAGTTTGACATAAATTTCTCCATCGGGGAAATATCTTTTGCCTTCCCGATTGGTTCGGGGCAAGACAGCACCTTTCAAGGCAGGAAGAAAATGTTCTGCATTAGAACTTAAAATAAAGCACTTTTTCATTTTCCCCATTTTAAGATAACATCGCCTCAAAATCAAGCATTTCTATTAGGCACCTGTCTAACCCCTTCTTTTTTTCTCTCTTCCTCAAAAACCTTTCACCCTTCACGATTTGCCAAAAGAAGAACGGCCGCGAACAATTTAAAGGATTGACTTAAAAAAGCTAAATTGCCTGCTTGACAAATACCCTTGTTTCTAATATCATAGAAACAAGATAGATTTTTGATTAAGAAAATCGAAACAATATGACAAAAAAAGAAATTATTTGGCGAGAAATTTTATTTCAGGCCACAGAAAATAAAAAATTTGAATTCACCCAAAAAGAGTTGGCTCAAAAATATGGTTTTTCTTTGAGCACAGTTTTTAATGCTCTAAAAATTCCCAGAGAGGCAAATATTATTGAAGGAAAAAGAGGATTTAGAATTCAAGATATAGAGAAATTCTTATACCTTTGGGCAACTTTTAGAAAAATCAAAAAAGATATTATTTATCAAACAGCAGTAAAAAAAGGGGTTTTTGAAATCGAAGGAGAAATGCCGCCTAATGTAATTTTTGCTGCCTACACTGCTTTTTTGAAAAAATATAAACAAGCCCCGGCAGATTATGATAAGGTTTATGTTTATATTGAAGAAAAAAATTTAAAAGAAATTAAAAACAGATTTCCTCCTCAAAAAGGTTATCAAAATTTAATTGTTTTGAAAGCCGACCCTTGGCTGAAAAATTTTGGAAAGTTAACCTCAGATTGCCAAACCTTTGTTGATCTGTGGAATTTACCCGAGTGGTACGCCAAGGATTTTCTAAATGCTTTAAAAGAAAAAATTTTAAAATAAATTATGGAATACTATCACGATTTAATAACTGAAAAAAGCTTTAAGATTCTTCAAGATTTAAAGAGAGAATTTGACTTTATCCTCATCGGCGGTTGGGCAATTTTTTTATACACCAAATCATTAAAATCAAAAGATATTGATATTATTGTTGATTATGATGAATTGGAAAAATTTAAAAAAGAGTTTGATATTGTTAAAAATGAAAGATTAAAAAAATACGAGGCAAAAGTTGAACAAATAGACATTGATATTTACCTTCCTTATTATTCAAACATTGGCTTAAGAGTAGAAGAGATAAAAAAATATACTCAATCTATTGAAGGATTCAATGTCCCGATGCCAGAAGTTCTTCTTATTCTAAAAACATATACATTTTTCCAGAGAAAAAATACTA
>CAZPZY010000002.1:0-38728 GCA_964591195.1 uncultured Candidatus Saccharibacteria bacterium | reverse complement strand
CCTTAACCCAAAAGTTTATCTTAGAGAAAATTTTTGAAAAAGGAGACAAAATAAAACTGTCCTCCTTAAGAAATAAGTTCTATAAGAATGTAAAAATTATTCAGAAAAAAGCCAGAGAGAGTTTGATTGAGAAGAAACTAATAACAAGGAAGGGAATTAATTTGAGTAAAAAATTATGGACTTTAGGTATTGTTTTATCCTTTATTTTACTGCTTTTATTTAATTTTTTGGACAGATGGATTCCATTTTCTTCAACCGCTATGATATCTTTGATTTTATCTTTTGTAATTGTTCTTATTTTTAGCCGCGTGATGCCCTGCCGGACATTAAAAGGAGCCGAAACCTTATGGAAGATTAAAGGATTTAAAATGTTTATGGAAACCGTTGATAAGGACAGAGCTAAATTTTATGAAAAAGAAAATATCTTTGAAAAACTTTTGCCTTATGCCATTGTTTTTGGAATTACTGATATCTGGATAAAAAGAATAAAGCAAATTTATGGAGAGGAGTATTTTGCCAGATATGCTCCTTGCTGGTATGTGGGCACTAGCAGATCCTTTGACGCCAAAGGTTTTTCCTCAAATCTTAACGCTTTGTCTTCGGCAATTGCCGCCAATATGTCTTCGTCCGGTAGCGGAGTGGGAGGCGCTGGAGGTGTTGGCGGTGGCGCCGGTGGCGGTGGCGGTGGCGGTTGGTAAGATTTTGAATTCAAGTTAAACTAAATTAGGTATCTTTTTAAAAAGGTCGAACTTGAATCAATTTAGATATTTTAAAAAATTATGGATATAAAAGAGGTATTTCAAAAAAGATGTAGTTGTCGGAGTTATCAGGACAAACCAGTGCCGGAGGAAAAATTGAGAAGCATTCTTGAAGCGGCCCAACTGGCGCCTTCGGCTCATAATCGTCAGTCCTATAAATTTATCGTGATTAGAGATAGAGAGAAAAGAGAGAAATTGGCTGAATCTGCTGGCCAGGGCTTTATTGCCCAAGCGCCGATTGTTATTGCCGGTGTTGCCTTAGAGCCGGAAGAGGTATTGAGAAGCGGTGTGCCGGCCTATGCAGTTGATTTGGGAATTGCCATGGAGCATATTGCTCTTCAAGCCACGGCTGAAGGGCTGGGTATTTGTTGGATTGGGGCTTTCTCTCAAGAAAAGGCAAAAGAGATTCTTGGACTACCCAAAGAATACAAAATAGTTGCTTTAATGCCGGTTGGTTACGCGGCAGATTTTTCCAGACCAAAGGATAAAAAGAATTTAGAGGAATTGGTCTCTTACCAATAGAAGCGAAAGAAGTGTTAGAGAAAAAGAGAGGAGGATTATATGAAAACAGTTTATGGGCCAGTTTCTTCTTGGAGGTTGGGAAGGTCTTTCGGAATAGATTTGATTTGTAAAAGCAAAAAGGTCTGTTCTTTTGATTGCATTTATTGTCAATTAGGAAAAACAAGAGAAAAGACCCTCAAAAGAAAGGTTTATGTAAAAACAGAAAGAATTTTAAAAGATCTAAGTGAAGCTTTGCCCAAGGTTAAAGCAGATGTGATTACTTTTTCAGGAACAGGGGAGCCAACCTTGGCTGAAAACCTTTTAGAAATTGTTGAGTTTTTAAGAAAAAATACCAATTTGCCCTTGGCTGTTTTGACCAATTCCAGTTTGTTGGGTAAAAGGGAAGTAAAAAATACCTTGAAGAAATTAGACATTGTAGTGGCAAAACTGGATGCCTTTGATGAGAAATCTTTTAGAATAATAAACAATCCTGCCAGAGGAATTTCATTTAAAAAATATATTGAAGGAATAAAATCTTTTAGAAAAGATTTTGCTGGCAAATTTGCTCTTCAAATTATGTTTATCAAAGAAAATAAAGATTTTGCTAGAGAGATGGCAGAAATTGCCAAAGAAATAAATCCTGACGAAATTCAAATTAATACTCCTTTAAGACCTTGTAGGGTAAAACCCTTGGCCAGAAAAGAAATTGCAGAGATTAAGAAAGAATTCTCTGGTTTTAAAAATGTCATTTCTGTTTATGAGGCAAAAAAACCTAAGGTTCTGCCCTTAGATATAAAAGAAGTTCAAAAAAGAAAAAGACCAAAACCTTAAAAAATTATGCTATAATAACCAGAGAGATGCTCAACTTACGCTGTTAAATATGGCCCAGACAGAACTTTTTGAGAAACTCCAACTCTTTAATCGTAAGCTAAACAGGTTATTATGTATCAAATTGAAGAATTAGAGAAATGGAAAGATAAGCCTGAAAAGATTGTTTATCGTTATTCAGTAAGTGGAGACAAATGGATTTATTTAATCCTGAAAAAAGGTGGTGTTGCTGGAGAACATTATCATAAAGGTTTAGTCGCTTCAAAAAATCCAGAAATCAATATTATTCTAAAGGGTAAAGTTGAGTATTATCTGAGAGATTTGAAATCAGGCAAAACTGAAAAAGTTATCATTGAAGCTCCAAAAATTATAAAGATAAATCCGTTTGTATATCATGAAATAAAGGCTATTGAGGAAACACTATTTCTTGAACCTTTTGATGAAGAAGCTGTAAAAAAGGATCGATTTGATCTTGATGATTAACGCCCCGAATGTCTGTGTTATACTATTCCTTGACAGAGTTTAAAGGAGATAAATTTTGCACATTGCTCATAATCATTGATATAACAAGATAAGCGGATTAGAAACTTAAAAATAGCCAAAACATGTTTGCAGAACTTAATATCTCAACCGAAAATAGGTATCAGTTGGTAGATATTACAGAAGAAGTGGAAAGGATAATTGGGGAAAGCGGTATTAAAAACGGCTTGGCTTTGGTTTTTGTGCCCCATTCTACCGCCGGGATTGTTTTAACTGAAAATGAAAGAGGATTGAAAAATGACTGGCTTGAGATTTTTAAAAAATTGACCTCCGGGATTGATTTTGAGCATAATAAAATTGATAACAATGCTGACTCTCATATCCTTTCAGGATTGATTGGACAGGGAAGGGTTTTGCCGATAAAGGATAGCAGAATTATTAGAGGAACCTGGCAACAGATATTTCTTGCTGAGTTTGATGGGCCTAGAGAAAGAAGGGTAATAGTAGAGATAATCGGCGGGAATAAAAACTAATCCTTTTTTCAAATAAATAAAGGTCAAAAATTTTTCGCTTTATAAAAGTATGAGAATAAAAGAATGGATAAAAACCCATAAAATTGCCTTTGTTGGCATTGTAATAGGGGTAGTGATAGTAGGCCTGATTGTTTATACTTTCATCGGTTCTTTTTCGGCAAGCAGAAGAGGCGTGATAATGAATCCTCGTTCTTCAGGTAGGTTTTTAGAAACTCCAATGGCACCCTCTTTAGGAAAGGGATTGAGGGCTCCTTGGCTTCAGGAAGGGGAAACAGGCGGGAGAGGAGAAATACAGGTGAAAGAGGGCTCAGTGGAGATAAAATCTAAAAATGCTGAAGGTGATTCTGCTGAAATTAAATCTCTGGTTAAAGACTATCAGGGATATATTGAAAGAAGTTCTAAGTCAAGCACTAATTTGTATACCCGGATAAATTTGACCTTAAGGGTCCCCTCGGAAAAACTGCTTGATTTGGTTGAGGAGTTAAAAAAGAAGTTTGAGGTAAAATCCTACAATATAAGAAATTATCGGATTTCAATTGAAAGAGAGCTGGATGAGTTTGAGATTTTAAAAACGAGTTTGTCTGATTACGAAAAAATAAGAGAGGAAATTAGGGAGATGGCTGTAGGAAAAGATAAAATAGAATTGCTAATGAGGGTAACCGAGAAGGAGTTAGAGTTAAAAAGGAAGGAGAAAACCTATCAAAGAGAAATTTCTTCTCAGGAAAGAAGGGGAGAGTATGCTACCTTACAGATTGGCATTAAGCAAAAGAAGTCTCCCAGAATCTTGCCTGAAAATATTTTGGATCAATTCAAGGACCGAATAAGAAGAGCGTTGGAGAATGTGATTGACATTTTGAAAGACCTGATTGGAGGGAGTATAGAATTGTTCTTTAGGACTGTCCAGATAGTGGTGTATCTTTTTATCATAGGAATAGTAGTGCTTGTGTCCTATCGGTTGGGGAAGGGATTGTTTAGACGGCTTATTAAATGAAGAAGAGAGTGACAACCAACCAGACTCGGATCTGTTGAAACATAATCTCACCCCCTCCTCTTTTCTCCCCCCTTCTCTTTGAGAGGGGGGGATTGGGGAGGGGTTGTTTCTCAAAGAGGTGCAGGAAAAGATGCTATGTTGTGGGCTTATACAAGGGCTTGCTCTGATGGAGTAAATTTGGTAGGATTAGGGAGAATTTGAAGTTAGGGTATTAGGCCGGGGTGGTGTACACGGTGTGCACGTTGCTCTGAAAAAGCAAAGGTCGCAGTTCGATTCTGCGCCCCGGCATATCAGAAGATATTGATTATCCTTTAGGCAATTTCCTGTCTCTCTTCTGTCTTAGACCAACTTCCCTTATTTAGGTGAAATATGAGGATATTGGTAACAGGTGGATGTGGCTTTACCCGCCCGCCTCGCCAGCGAGCCAAATTCTACTATACCTACGTATTGGAAAGTCTTAAAGATAGGAAGTTATACATTGGTTGGACTAATAATCTTGAGCAAAGAATTAAAGAACATCAGACTGGTAAGGTATTTTCTACAAAATACCGATTACCTGTCAAGCTTATTTATTATGAAGCTTGTTTATCTAAAGAGGCGGCAATAAAAAGAGAGAAATATTTCAAAACTGGTTTTGGTCGGAGATTTCTTAGAAGCCGACTCGCTGGCTCGCGCCCGTCTGCTATTGCAAGGCACGAGCGGGCAGGTGGCGGGCGGGTAGGTTCTCGTTAATATAAAAAATTAATATTAAAAATATGAAAGTACTTGTAACTGGTGGGGCAGGGTTTATAGGAAGCCATTTAGTTGATAGATTAATTAAAGAAGACCATAAAGTTGTGGTTATTGATAATTTGTCCACCGGAAAAAAAGAAAACCTTAACCCAAAAGCCAGGTTTTACCAGATTGATATTCAAGACCCAGAAATTCCTCAAATTTTTCAAAAAGAAAAGCCAGAGGTTGTTTTTCATTTTGCTGCTCAGATTGATGTCCGAAAATCCGTCAAAGATCCGATGTCTGACGCTAAAGTCAATATTTTAGGGTCTTTGAATCTTTTAGGTAATTGTAAAAAATACAAAGTAAAAAAGTTTATCTTTGCTTCCTCGGTTGGGGTTTATGGTGAACCAAAAACTCTACCAGTAAAAGAAAATCACCCTTTAAATCCAATTGCTCCTTATCCAGTTACTAAATTAGCTATTGAAAAATATCTTAATTATTTTCAAACCCAGGGTTTAGATTTCCTTTCTTTAAGGTATTCCAATATTTATGGACCAAGGCAATCGAGCGGCGGAGAAGGGGGAGTGGTGGCAATTTTTATTGATAAAATTTTAAAAGGAGAAAGACCGATTATTTTTGGAAATGGAGAACAAACGCGAGATTTTTTATATGTTGATGATGCAGTAAAGGCAGCAATTTTAGCTCTAAATGCTCCATCTAGTTCAATTTACAATGTAGGAACCAATAAAGAAATTACCATAAATGATCTCTTAGAGTTGCTTTCCAAAATTTTAAAAGTAAAAGTAAAACCGATTTTTCAATCTTTGCGTCAAGGAGAAATTATAAAATCGAGAGTTGATTATTCCAAAGCAAAAAAAGAACTTAACTGGCAGCCAAAATACAATTTAGAGGAAGGATTAAAGGAAACAGTAAAATGGTTTAGGGGCTATCTCCCTTAATTTTTGATTAAGCACGCTATTGATTAGATATAATATATTTCTTATAATAACAAAAAGGTATTATTTTTGGAAATAAATGACTTTCAACGAACTGAAAAATAGATTTAAAAGTTACCCCCTTTTTAAATTAGAAGATGTTTTTAAGTTTTTCCCAAAAGCAAATCTTCTAAACTTCTTTTTTTATTGGAGGCACCAGTTTGCGACTTTTGAGAGATTTAGATAGATTTTCAGAAGATTTAGCAATCAAGACAGATTACACCAGCCCAAAAATAAAGCCAGAGACGGAAATTGTTGTTTTGAGCAGATTTGGAATTGTTCAAAGCGTTGTTACCAATACATTGGAATTTCTTTTTTCTCAAAAAATAAGAGCAACCCTAAAAAGAAAGGACCTCCAACCGAGAGATCTTTATGATATAGTTTGGTTTTTAAGCCATAATGTAAAACCATCGCCACTTCTTTTTCCTGAATTGAAAGTAAAAAACGAAAAGGAACTTTTCAAAAAGTTGGCCAGGCTTTATCAAAAAAAGGTAAAACCAAATCTTAAAAACCTGAAAAGGAGATTAGCACCATTTTTAATTGATGAGAAGAAAATTTATTACCTTGATATCTTTGAAAAATTAATTTCTAAAAAATGAATTTTAGGACGATACTCAGAAACATTATTTCCAATCCTCAGGTTTTTTTTCTGAAGAATTTGGGTGTCAAGCAAACTATAGCCAAAAACACTTTTTGGCTAGCTGTAGCCGAAGGGGTTACCTTGATATTAGGTATTGTACTTAATTTGACGTTAAAAATAGTTATGTTAAAATTGGGGATGTCTTGCATACTAAAGCCGACATCGCTTTAGCAAAAAACCTTCTAAATTGGCAACCAAAAGTTCCTTTTGAAGAAGGTTTAAAAAAGGTCCAAGAGTGGTTTGAAACAAAGATTAAAAATTAAGAATATGCAAGAAAAATCATTAAAGGATTTAAAAATTGGTATCGTGGGAGTAGGTATGGTCGGTGGCGCCCTCCAAAGATATTTTGAGAAAAAAGGATTTAAACTTTTTTTATACGACAAAGGCAGAAATCTTGGTTCTCCAGAGGAGGTTAATCAGGCCGATATTATCTTTATTTGCGTTCCCACTCCTTATCATAAAGAAAGAGGCTATGACGATTCAATGGTTTGGGAATCATTAAAAAATCTTTCAGACAAAAAGATAGTAGTGATCAAATCAACGGTTTTGCCCGGTTCAACTGAAAAATTCCAAAAAAAATTTCCTCAACACAAAATTTTGTTTAATCCCGAATTTTTAAGAGAAAATCATGCCTTGGAGGATTTTTTACATCCAGATAGGCAAATTGTTGGATATACTCAAGAAAGTGAAAATTTGGCAAAAAAAATTATGAAAATTTTACCTTCAGCTCCTTGGCAAAAAATAATGCCAGCCAAAGAAGCAGAAATGATAAAATTTATGGCTAACTCTTTTTTGGCAATGAAGGTGGTATTTGCCAACGAATTTTATGAGCTTTGTCAAAAATTGGGAATAAACTATGAAGAAGTAAAAGCGGGAGTAGGAAGAGACAAGAGGATTGGCCCTTCTCATTTTGATATTTTTACTGATAATTATCAGGGGTACGGAGGTTCTTGTTTCCCAAAAGATATAAATTCTTTGATTCAATTTGCAAATTCTAAAAAAGTTGCTTTACCTCTTTTAAAAGCAATGCGAAAAATTAATCGAAAATTACTAAAAAAAAGTGGCTTAAGAGAAGAATATTTCTTAAATTATAGCCATCGAAAAAATGAAAAGAAATAAAAAAATTTTAATTACTGGAGGAGCAGGATTTATTGGTTCTCATTTGACTGAAAGACTAGTCAAAGAAGGAAATGAGGTTACAATTTTAGATAATTTTCTTTCTGGGAAAAAAGAAAATTTGAAAGAATTAAAGGTGAAAATAATAAAAGCTGATATCTCGCAAAAAATTCCCTTTTTAGAATTTGACGAAATTTATCACTTGGCCTCTCTGGCTTCACCGGTTTTTTATCAAAAATATCCTATTGAGACGATTTTGACAAATTCTTTAGGAACCTATAATTTATTACTTTTAGCCAAAGAATTCAACTCTAAAATTTTATTTACTTCTAGCTCTGAAGTATATGGAAATCCTTTACAGCATCCTCAAAAGGAAGAATATTGGGGAAATGTTAATCCTATTGGCGTGAGGAGTTGTTATGACGAGAGTAAAAGGATTGGAGAGACATTAATGATGGATTTTCACAGAGAGTATGGCGTGGAAATAAGAATTGCGAGAATATTCAATACCTACGGTCCAAAAATGAATTTAAATGACGGCAGGGTAGTTCCAAATTTTATTAAACAGGCTTTGAAAAACGAACCAATAACTATATACGGAGATGGTAAACAAACTAGAAGTTTTTGTTATATTTCTGATACTATAGAGGGTTTAATAAAATTAATGGACTCTGATTATGTAGGCCCTGTAAATATAGGAAATCCCAAAGAAATTACAATTTTAGAACTAGCAGAGAGAATCAAAAAACTAACAAATTCAAAATCAGAATTTGTGTTTAAGGAATTGCCCAAAGATGATCCTATAAGGAGATGTCCCAATATAACAAGAGCAAAAGAGATTTTAAAGTGGGAGCCAAATATCGGTTTAGAAGAAGGGTTAGAAAAGGCAGTGAATTGGTTCAAGGGAGTTATATTCTCTTAAATAACCAGAATGAGAAAATGGTGGCGTAGAGTTGAGTTCCAAGAAGTGCTGCTATTACTCCGTATACTCCATAAACAGGAGTTAATGTTATTAGGAATAATATTTGGACGATAGGAGTAGTTATTCTGAGCCAATAAAGTTTTTTCGTTTGAGCATAAGCAGTTAGAGCAGTCTTCAAAATTATTCGTGGATAAAATAACAAAGTTAAAGCAAACAATTGAGAATAAATTATGGCCTCTAAATATTGAGGAAAAAATAGCTTGAAGATATAGGGAGCCAATAGAATATAGACTACTACAATAGGAATTATTAGAATCAAAAGTTTAAACATTTTTACTGGAAGAGTTGATTTGATTTCTTGTTTGTCTTTTTGAACTAATTTTGGAAAAGCTAAAACATTTATCTTACCTAAAAATTCTTCAATTTGCTGTGGAGGAATGGTCGCAAAATAATAGATTGCTACAGAGGTAGCTCCTAAAAAATGCCAAATAAGAATTCTATCCAGTCGAGCAGCGATAATTCCTAAAATCTCCATCAATGTTAAGTGTTTCCCATAAGAAACTACCTTTGGATCTTCTTTCTTATTAGGAGCCCCCTTTTTAAAGGTAAGATAGAAAGCAATAAGATAAAAAGCAGTATAGGTACTAAACCAGGTGAAGAGAATTAAAAATAGGTTATCAGTTAAAAATAAAACGGGAATTAATATAGAAACCACAAGGAGCTGAATGAGGACCTGATATTTAATAAGGATTTTGAATGATTTTTTCCCTGTCCAAAAACTCTCATAAAGTATAAAGGCGCTCATTAAAGGAAAGAAAATAGCACCGATTAGAAAACAAATAGTTAAAGTAATATTCCCTTGTAAGAGGTAATATCCAGCCCCTCCTAAACTAGCTATTCCGGTTAAAATCCCCCAGCGAAGCTTAGTTTTAACACAGACGAGGAGTGAGCCTTCGTATCCTCGGGCTATTGCTCGAATCAGAGCAGTGTCGATACCAGGGAGAGAGAAAATACCCAAAATTCCTCCCATAGATAAAATATATTTATATGTGCCATATGTCTCTTTTGGCACGAGATTAGCAAAGGCTATAGCTAAGATAAATGTCAAAACAGAAGTAATAATTTTCCCCAAAGTTAACCAGAATCCTCCTTTAGCCAAATAAACCATATCTGTCTGAGTATATCTTTGAGACCACCGAAGAAGGTTGTAGATTTTTTGCTTAATTTCCATTATCTTATTTGTAATTGCTAACCAATTTGGTAACGGTTTGGTAGAATGTTAGTAGTAAAGGTTGATCCAATACTAACTAAGGGCCGTTACCATGACTAATTATACCAAAAAGTTATTCATCCAAGAAAGGCTAACTTTAGTCCTTGAATATGAAAAATCAAAAAGAAAAAGTCAAAGCACTTTAAAAAGGTCAAGGAAGAAAATATCATTCCTTTGAGAAAGAGATGAAAAGATTGGAAAGTTCATCTTTACACTAGGCCTTATAAACCTCAAACCAATGGTAAGGTAGAAGCCTTCTGGAAAATAATTAAAAGAGGATTTTTGACCAAATACTTTTTCAAAGATTAAGAGAGAGTTTAACCTCAAACTTTATCAATATAATAACGAAAGGAGGTATGGAGGCCTAAGTAAGTTATTTGACTCCTTCTCAAAAATTATCTAAAATTCAATTAGAAGAGAATAAAGGTTGAAATCTCTCAACTGAAGGTGGAATAGTTGAGAGAAAATTAAAAATTACTTCTAACCATTTTGTTGCCGAGGTGGTTAGATAGTACAAATAACATTAAAAGTATGGGTCTCAATAATAAAACTATTTTGGTTACCGGTGGTAGCGGTTCTTTTGGTATGAAATTCACCGAAATAGTATTGAGGTATTATAAGCCGAAAGTGATTCGAATTTTTTCTAATAATGAGTTTGAACAGTTTCAAATGCAACAAAAATTTAAAGAGGACAAAAGATTAAGATATTTTATAGGAGATGTTAGAGATAAAGATAGAGTTTATCGAGCCATGAATGGAGCAGATATTGTAGTACATGCTGCTGCCTTAAAGGAAGTTCCGGCTTGTGAATATAATCCATTTGAAGCGGTTAAGACGAATATTATTGGGAGTCAAAATGTGATTGACGCTGCTATAGATAATGATGTGGAGAAAGTAATAAACTTAAGTACTGACAAGGCAGTGAATCCTGTAAATCTTTATGGAGCCTCAAAGTTGTGTGCTGAAAAGCTTTTTATCCAGGCTAATTCTTATGTTGGAACAAGGAAGACAAAATTTAGTTGTACCCGTTACGGTAATGTGATGGGAAGCCGAGGAAGTGTAGTTCCATTATTCCTTGAACAAAAAAGAAGGGGGATATTAACTATTACCGATAAAAGAATGACAAGATTTTGGATTACATTAGAAGAAGGAGTTCATTTTGTTATTAATTGTATTAGATTAATGAAAGGAGGAGAGATTTTTATTCCTAAAATTCCTAGCTTAAGAATAATAAATCTAGCCAAAGTTATTGCTCCTAAAGCCAAGATAAAAATAACTGGCATTCGTCCCGGAGAAAAAATTCATGAAATTCTTTTGTCCACTGAAGAAGCCAGGCATTCAAAAGAATTCGATAGGTATTTTGTGGTAGAACCGGAATTTCCTTTTTGGAGAAGAAAGAACCTTAAAGGAGGAAAAGCACTTCCAGAAGGGTTCAAATACACAAGTGGTACCAACAAGAAATGGCTTACCAAAAAACAAATAAGAAAAATGTTAAAAAAAATAGAAATAGAAGAATGAAAAAATTTATTCCTTATGGTCATCACTGGATAGATGACAATGATATTAAAGAAGTTGTTAAAGTTTTAAGAAGTGATTGGATAACCCAAGGACCAAAAATTGAAGAATTTGAGAAAGCAGTTGCTAAATATTGTGAAGCAAAGTATGCGGTAGCAGTTTCTTCAGGAACGGCAGCTTTACACATTGCTTATAATGCGGCTGGGATTGGGCCGGGAGATGAAGTAATCACTACTCCTTTAACTTTCGCTGCGACTGCCAATACAGTAGTTCATTGTGGAGGAAAACCGGTGTTTGTTGATGTACAGGAAGATACTTGCAACATTAGCCCGGAGAATATTGAGAAGAAGATAACCACTAGAACTAAGGCTATAGCTCCGGTTGATTTTGGCGGTCATCCCTGTGACTATGATGAGATTGGAAAAATAGCCAGAAAATATAAGCTATTAATAATAGAAGATGCATCCCATGCTTTGGGTTCCGAATATCGAGGGAAGAAAGTTGGCAGTTTTGCTGATATGATTATTTTAAGTTTTCATCCAGTAAAACATATTACTACCGGAGAAGGCGGAATGGTTTTAACGAATAATAAGAATTTTTACAAAAAATTAAAAATTTTTAGACATCATGGTATAGTAAAAAAACCAGAAAAAGGTGGTTGGTATTATGAGATAGAGAAGCCTGGTTATAATTATCGCTTAACTGATTTCCAATGCACTTTGGGTTTAAGTCAGCTTAAAAAAATAGATAAATTCATTAAAAGACGACGAGAGATTGTTGCTGAATATAATAGGGCTTTTAAGAGTATTAAAGAAATTACTACTCCCATCGAGAGGAGCTATGTGAAATCAGCCTGGCATATTTATCCAATCCAATTAAACTTAGAAAGATTAAAAGCCGGCAGGAAGAAGATATTTGAAGGATTACAAAAAGCAGGAATTGGCGTTCAAGTTCATTATATTCCGCTTCACCTTCAACCTTTTTATAAAAAAGAGTTTGGCTATAAAAAAGGAGATTTTCCAATAGCTGAAAGATATTATCAAAGGGCTATCACCCTCCCTCTCTTTCCAAAAATGACAAATGGAGACGTTAATAGAGTGATTAAAACAGTTAAAAAAGTAATCAATTTTTATAAAAAATGAAGAGAATTACTTTTCAAGAAAAGTAATAGTAAGAGAGTTTGAAAGTACACTTTGACTATTTTTTAAACCTCTAAAGAAGTGAAAGTATAGAGATAATGAGAAAAGATAAAAAAAATGGGCTAAAAATAGCAGCGATAATTCAAGCAAGAATATCTTCCACAAGATTGCCCGGGAAAGTTTTAAAAGAGCTTCCTTTCAATAGTGGCATTACTTGCTTGGAACAGGTTATTAGGAGACTGAAAAAATCTAAAAAATTAAATGATATTATTATTGCTACCACAGAAGGGAAAGAAGATGATAATATTGTAGAAATTGCCAAAAAGGAAGATGTAAAATATTTCAGAGGCAGTAAGGAAAATGTGTTATCTAGGTATTATTTTGCAGCAAAAGAAAATAATATTGATATAATTGTTAGAATTACAAGTGATTGTCCTTGTGTAGATCCCGATATTACAGATTTAGCAATTGATGCTCATATAAATAAAATGGCAGATTATACATCTAACACTTTAACAAGGACTTACCCATATGGTCTTGATGTGGAAGTTTTTAATTTTAGTACCTTGGAAGAAGTTTATAGAAAAGCCAACAAAGATTATGAAAAGGAACATGTTACGCCTTATATTTATAAAAATCCTCAAATATTTAAAATAAATGAAATAAAAGCACCGGAAGAGCTTCATGCTCCTGATATAAGAATTACCCTGGATACAGAAGAGGACTATGTTCTGCTTTGTGCAGTGTTTGACCATTTATATCCAAAAAATAAGTATTTCGATACTTATGATATAGTGAATCTTTTTAAAGAAAAACCCTGGTTAAAATTAATAAATAAAAAAGTTGTTCAAAAGAAGATATTAAATACTTTAGAAGAAGAAATTAAAGAAGCGATAAAGGTATTAGATTTGCAGGATTTAAAAAGAGCCAGAGATTTTTTGCAAAAGAATTTACCAAAATGAAAGTTTTCATTATTACCGAAGGTAGTAAGAATATAGGTTTTGGCCATATAACAAGATGTATTTCTTTGTATCAGGCCTTTGAAGAAAGAAAAATAATTCCAGAGTTTATAATAAATGGAGATGGTAGTATTAGTGAGTTATTAAAAGACATAAATTATCAAATGTTTAACTGGCTTGAGGAAAGAGGTAGGTTATTTGAAAAAGTGAAAGATGCTGATATTGCTGTTATAGATTCCTATTTAGCAGATATTTCTTTCTATAATACTTTATCTGATTTAGTAAAATTAGCTGTATATATAGACGATAATAAAAGATTGGATTATCCAAAGGGAGTTGTAGTAAATGGGAACATCTATGCTGAAGAATTAAATTATCCTAAAAAAGAGGGAGTTAAGTATTTATTAGGAACTAAATATATTCCTCTTAGGAAAGAATTTTGGGAAGTACCAGAAAAGAAAATAAAAGAAAAGATTGAAAGCATAATGATTACTTTTGGTGGGGATGATATGCGAAATATGACACCAAAAGTTCTAAAATTTTTAAGAGAAAACTATCCTGATTTGAAAAAGAATGTCATAGTAGGAAAAGCTTTTCAAAATATAGATGAAATCAAAAAGAATGCAGATAAAAATACTGACTTGATTTATTATCCAGATGCAAATAAAATGAAAAAAGTTATGTTGGAATCAGATATCGCAATATCTGCAGGAGGACAGACTTTATACGAACTTGCAAGGGTTGGAGTTCCTACAGTAGGGATTTGCGTAGCAGAAAATCAATTAAGAAATGTAAGAGGATGGGAAAGAATAGGATTTTTAGAGTATGTTGGGTGGTATAATAAAAATGATATACTTGAGAAAACTAAAGATGCAGTAGAATACATAAAAGGTATAAAAATAAGAAAAAGTAGATCTAAAATAGCCAAAAAAATTGTTGATGGAAAAGGTAGTTTAAGGATAGTTGATAGGGTAATAAAAGTAATAATAGAATAATCACCATGAAGAAAAAAATAGTTATAGCTACAATAAAATCTTGGAATATCAGGAATGCGTATAAATTTAAAGAATTATATAAGGATAAATATGAGGTTTTAGTAATTACAGACAAGAGAGAATTGAATGAAAAAAATATCACAGGGATTAACCCTGAATGGATATTTCTCCCACATTGGTCATGGATAATACCGCCGGAACTTTATGAAAAGTATACCTGTGTTGTTTTTCACATCACAGATCTTCCTTTTGGTAGAGGAGGAAGTCCGCTTCAAAATTTAATTCAACGTAAAATCTATCATACTAAAATCTCAGCAATTCAAGCAGAAGAAGGGATTGATACAGGGAAGATTTATTTGAAAAAAGATTTTTATATTGGGATAGGAAGTGCAGAAGAAATTTTTATTGCTGCTTCTCAAATTATCTTTTTTGATATGATTCCTTATATTTTAGAAAACAAACCTATCCCTCAGACACAAGAAGGAGAAGTGATAGTTTTTAAAAGAAGAAAACCCAAAGAAAGCAATTTACAGAAAGCAGAGATAAAAAATTTGGATGATTTTTATGATTTTGTCCGAATGTTAGATGCAGAAGGATATCCTAAAGCTTTTTTTAAAATAAATAATTTAAAAATTGAATTTTCCGAGGTTCATAAGAAATCAAATAAATTAGTAGGTCGTTTTGAGGTAGTTTATGAAGAAAATTAAAGAAAATAAGACAATTCTAATAGTCGCTGCCCATCCTGATGATGAGGTCTTAGGATGTGGTGGAACAATTGCAAGATTGATTAAAGAAGGTTTTGAGGTTTATACGCTAATTTTAGGTGAAGGAATTACCTCAAGAGATAACATGAGGGATAGAAAAAGGAGAGAGGAAGAAATTACAGAGTTAAAAGGAGAAGCTAAAGAGGCAAATAAGATATTGGGGGTTAAAGAAGTTTTCTTTTATGATTTTCCTGACAATAGATTCGATACAGTTCCATTTTTAGATATTGTAAAAGTTGTTGAGAAGGTAAAAAATAGCATTAATCCAGAGATAATTTTTACTCATTATGAGAGGGACTTAAATGTTGACCATCAAATTGCATATAGAGCTGTGATAACAGCAACAAGACCATTAAAAGGAGAAACTGTAAAAGAAATATGTTCTTTCGAAATTCCGTCTTCTACTGAATGGCGATATCCTTTAAATTTTTCGCCTGATATATTTTTTGATATCTCCACAACTATAGATATTAAAATTAGGGCACTTGAAAAATATAAAACTGAGTTAAGAAAATATCCTCATCCGCGGTCTTTAGAAGGAGTGAAACTTATTGCAAAGAATTGGGGAATTAAGGTTGGCTTGGAATACGCAGAGGCTTTTAAAGTTGTAAGAATATTAAAATGAATTTTAGAAAATTAGCTATATTAACTTCTGAAACTAGTTGGTTTGTACCTTACGCAAGACAATTAAGTAAAATTTTAAGAAAAAAGGGGGTATTAGCTAAGTTATTTTTTGATTATAAAAATATTTCAGAAGAATTCGAAGTTGTATTTATTCTTAGTTATTTTAAAATAATACCACCTAAATTTCTGTTAATGCATAGACATAATATCGTGGTTCATGAAAGCGATTTACCAAAAGGTAAGGGTTGGGCTCCTTTATTTTGGCAAATTTTAGAGGGTAAAAATAAAATCCCTATAGTTCTATTTGAGGCTTCTGAAAATGTAGATGATGGTGATATTTATCTTAAGGACTTTTTAATATTTGAGGGTCATGAGTTATACGATGAAATCCGAGAAAAGCAGGCAAAAAAAACAATAGAATTATGCTTGCGTTTTATTGATGACTACGAAAAATTAAAACCTAAAAAGCAGAGAGGAAAATCGACTTTTTATAGAAGAAGGACTCCTGCTGATAGTGAATTAGATATTAATAAGACAATAAAAGAACAGTTTAATCTTTTAAGAATAGTTAACAATGAAAATTTTCCAGCTTTTTTTTATCATAAAGGTCACAAGTATATTATAAAAATTTATAAAGCGGATGAATAAGGGGGTATCAAGATGTATTTAGAAATAAAGAATAAAAAAATAGGGAAGAATTTTCCTGTTTTCATAATAGCTGAGCTTTCAGCAAATCATCTTCAAAAATTTGATTATGCTGTAAAACTTATAAAAGAAGCAAAGGAAGCAGGTGCCGATGCCGTTAAACTACAAACTTACACACCAGATACCATGACCATTGATTGTAATAATGAATACTTTCGGATAAAACAGGGAACTTTATGGGATGGCAAGACTTTTTATCAACTTTATAAAGAAGCCTATACTCCTTGGGAGTGGCAGCCAAAATTAAAAGAAATTGCAGAAAGCGAAGGTTTAATATGTTTTTCATCTGTTTTTGATAAATCAGCAGTAGATTTTTTAGAAGAAATAGATGTTCCTGCTTACAAGATTGCATCTTTTGAAATAACCGATATTCCGCTTATTGAGTATGTAGCTTCAAAGGGAAAACCTGTAATTATTTCCACAGGAATCGCTATTCTTTCTGATATTGAAGAAGCAGTAAGTGCCTGCAAAAGAATGGGAAATAACCAAATAGCTTTACTTAAATGCACCAGTGCTTATCCTGCGCCTTTAGAAGATGTAAATTTAAGGACTATTCCCAATTTAGCAGACACTTTTAAAACTGTAGTAGGTTTATCTGACCATACCTTGGGCGTTTCGGTCCCCATTGCCTCTGTTGCCTTAGGTGCTTCTATAATAGAAAAACATCTAACATTAGATAGGTCATTAGGTGGACCAGATGCTGCATTTTCGTTAGAACCCTCCGAATTCAAAGCAATGGTAAACTCAGTAAGAGAAGTAGAAAAGGCTTTGGGAGAAGTATCCTACGAGCTGACAGAAAAAATGAAAAAGAGTAGAGAGTTCTCTCGTTCTTTATTTGTAGTAAAAGATATAAAAGCGGGTGAGGTTTTTACCGAAAAAAATATTCGTTCTATAAGACCTGGCTACGGTTTGCATCCAAAATATTTAAAAGATATCTTAAACAAGCAAGCTACTCAAGATATTAAAAAAGGCACTCCAATAAGTTGGCATTTTATTGGAAAATAGATAAGATAGCAGTATTTGCCTAGTTAATTTTGTTAGATGCTAACTTTGTTTTTCAAACAATCCTACATTGAGTAATATTTGCTTTTTGTGGTATAATAGTATTTTACTATATACATTTTATATGAAATATTGTCTTCTTGCAGATGGATCACCATATTTAATACATTTTTTAGCAAAACTTACTCATCAAATGATAAAAGAGAGTGATGAGTGTATTGTGGTTGGTGTGGGGAAAATATTGGAATATAATATGAGGAAAAAATTTCCCAAAGATATAAAGTTTTTATCAAAAGTTGATTGGTGCATTGAAAATTACAAGAAAGATTGGCGAGAATTTCCTGGTCTCTCGTGGAGGGATTTTTTTTCTACTTTTGATCGGAAAACAAGAGATGATAATATTGATTTCAATTATAAAAATTCCGTCGAAATAATTTCTCAGTTTTATCAGTTCTTCAACTCTTTATTTCAAAAAGAAAAACCGGATGTAGTAATTAGTGAGCCCCCCGCTAATGTATTTACCCAAATTGCTTATCGTATTTCTAAAAGAAATAATATACTTTATCTTGGTATAATTCCTTCGAGATTTAAGGACCGGATAGATATTTATGATTTAGAGTACACTTGTTCTGTATATGAAAAGGATTTTAGAGAAAATCCTCACATTGATATTCTAAAAGAGGACGAAAAAGAAGAAGTTCAGGACTTTGAAAAAAAGTTTATAGCCCATCAGCAATTACCTTCTTATATGGGCAAGAAATATTATTACGGAATAAAAGGCTTCTTGAGACATTGGACAGATAAAACAAAATTCCAATCTCGGATTAAATACTTATTGAATAGAAAAAAGTTTAAAGAATTTGATCATGAAAGCGAAGGGATAATGTGGGCTACTTTTTTGCTCCCATATAAAGATATAAAAAGGAAATTAAGAATTCTTTTTCAAAAAAATATTTATAACTCACCAAATGACGATGACATTTTTTTTCTTTTTCCTCTTCAACTTCAACCCGAGGCTTCAACATCAGTTTTAGCAACCTATTTTTCTGACCAGTTAACTACTATAAAAAACATAGCCTTTAGTTTACCTTTTTCTTATAGGTTATATGTTAAAGAACATCCGGTAGCAGTAGGAACTCGCCCAGGAGTTTTCTACAAAACACTCAAAAAAATACCTAACGTAGTTTTACTTTCTCCTTATGAGAATGTAGAGAATTTGATAAAAAAATCAAAAGGAGTTATAACCCTAACTAGCACTGTAGGAATGGAAGCAGCTTTATCTGGAAAACCAGTTTATGTTTTAGGAAAAGTTTTTTATTCTTATCACCCTTTGTGTAAAAAAGTAGACAATTTTGAAGAATTAGCAGAGAGAATAAAAATTGATTTGGAAAATCCTCCCATTCTAAACAATTTAAAACAGGTAAACCGCCGGTTTATTATCTCTTATTTCAAAAATACAATTAAGGCAGATGTATTTACTGCTTACACCAAAAATGACTTTAATGATTATGAACTTATATATCGGGATATTAAAAGACTAATATCAAAATTAAAAAGTCATGAGTGATACTTATACTAAAAGAGCAAGGATTTTTACAGGCATGGGTTGTAATGCAAGATGTAGATTTTGTTATTATTATCTTGCTGAATTAAAAGGATTTTGGCCCAAAGAAGTGATAATGAAAGAAATGGATATCGCTTGGAAAGCAGGAATGAAGGCAATTGATTTTTCGGGAGGAGAACCTACTATTCATCCTGATTTTATAGAACTCATTAAATACGCCAAATCTAAAGGGTTTAAAACTATTTGTACCTTAACAAATGGTTTAAGAATGGCAGATGAAAACTTTGTAAAAGAGATGGTTGAAAACGGTATAAATGATGTTCTTTTTTCTATTCATGGACATAACTCTCAAGAACATGATTATATAACTCAAGTTCCCGGTTCTTTTGAAAAAATTATTAGATCTGTTGAAAATCTCAAAAAATATAGCATTCCATTTAGAATTAACTGTACGGTGACAAATATAAATTATAGAAATTTAGAAAAACATGCAAAACTTTACAACAAATTAGAACCAAGGCAGGTCAATTTTATATTGTTTAATGATTTTGAGTTGGCAGATCAATTAGCTAATCAATTTTCAGTAAAATACTCTATAGCTTCTTCCTATATAAAAAAGGCAGTGGATATTTTAAAAGGCAGGGTGCCTTATATTAATTTAAGGTATATCCCATTTTGTTTTATGAGAGGATATGAAAAGTATATATGTCACTATCCACAAAAAATATTTGATCCTTTTGAGTGGTCTCAGAGAATGCTTATAAAATTGACAGCAAAGAAGGTTACTCCAACCTGGAAATATTTAGGATATTTTTTTTATGGATTTCTAAAATCTCATCCCAAAATTAAACTTTCCAAGGATTACTTGGAAGATATTTGTGTTTCAATGAGGATTAGAAGTTATTTTAAATCAGAGAAATGTAAAAAATGTAAATTTAATAAGATTTGTCCAGGTTTAGAAAAATCCTATTTTAAGATATTTGGAGATAGCGAACTAAAACCGGCTGATGGAGAAAAGATTATTGATCCATTATATTTCAGAAAGGATTTCTATTCAGATTTTGAATATGGAAAATAAAGTTTCAATTGTTATTCCTGTATATAATGCGGAAAATACTTTACAAGGATGTCTAAATTCTATTCTTAATCTTCAATATAAAGGCCTTGAGGCTATATTTGTGGATGACGGGTCTAAAGATAAGAGCAGAAAGATTATTTTAAATTATACTGAAAGACACCCTAAAAAAATAAAATTACTTTTTCAAAGACACAAAGGCCCATCAGCAGCAAGAAATAAAGGCTGGAGAAATTCAAAAGGAGGAATTATTTTTTTTACAGATTCTGATGTCATAGTTAGTCAAGATTGGATTATTAAAACATTACCTTATTTTGAGGATAAAAAGGTAGCCGCTGTTGGCGGAGGAATTGAAGCATTTTCTTTAGAAGGATTAAGCGAGAAATTTGAGCAATATAGAAGAAATAAATTATACGGAAATAAAAAAAGATTCACAGATACTCTTCCTGCTTGTAATTTGGCTGTTAGAAGAAAAGTACTTGAAGAAATTAACGGATTTGATGAGTCTTTTAGATTTGCTTCATCTGAAGATTATGATCTATGTTACCGGATAAGAGATAGAGGTTATAAAATATTTTATGACCCTACTATAAAAGTCTTGCATTGTCATTCTCAAACTTGGAAAGGAGTTTTCAAAAGAGGATTTATTCATGGTAAAGAAGGGATAAAATTAAGGGAAAAAAGAGGCATACCGGTTATCAGAGAAATTATAAAATTAGGAGGAGTTATTTTATTACCACTTGTAGTTTTTATAAGATATCCTTTGGTTTTAATCCCCTTTGGCTTTACATATGATTTTTTTACTTACCTTGGCAGGGTTTATGGGATTTTAAAATACCGTATTAAAAAATGAAAATTTGTATTTTTGCTAAAAACTTACCAATTCATCTGAGAGGAGGGATGGAGATCCATATTCAAGATTTAGTTAATGGTTTAGTCAAAAGAGGTCATAAAGTAACAATTATTACAGCTCCTCATCCCGAAGGGATTAAAAAAGAAGAAAAAGAGAATTTGACAATATATTATTTAAAAAGTAAACCGAAATATCTGAGGGAAAAATTTTATAAGGAGTCGGCAGAGTTGTTTGAGAAGATAAATAAGCAAGAAAAATTTGACATAGTCCATAGCCAAAGCACCCTTGCTTGTGGTTATGCGAAATATTGCAAGAAGAAAATCCCTATAGTTGTAACTTTACATGGCACTTCCCTAAACGATATTAAAAGTCTGCTGAAACCCAAGTCCTTATCAAGATTTTTTTTGATGCTTCCTTTTTATTTAAAAACTCGTCTGATAGATGAACCAATTCTTTTTGGGAAGGCAGATAAAATAATTACGGTAAGTAAAGAGTTAGAGGAAGATATTAAGATTCAACACAAAATTCCAGAAGAGAAATTAATTGTAATTCCCAATGGAGTGGATACAAATAAATTTAAGCCGTTGGACATAAGCGATTTAAAAGAAAAACTTAATATAAAAGATGAGAAGGTAATAGTCTCCTGTGGTACAATTCGGAAACAAAAAGGGTTCCATTTGTTGATAAAGATTTTGCCAGAGATTTCAAGAAAACAGAAAGTGAAATTAATAATCATAGGAACCGGACCTTATTTAGAAAACTTAAAGAGAATGTCCATTCAATACAAAGTGGCGGATAAAGTTTTATTTATAGGAAGCATTCCCCATGAAAAATTACCTATTTATTATAATTTAGCTGACATTTTTGTCTTTGTTACTCTTTTAAAAGAGGCTTTCCCTTTGGTCGTTATAGAGGCGATGGCCTGTGGAAGACCAGTTATTGCTTCAAAAATAGGAGGAATTCCAACTGCGGTAGAGAATTATAGAGATGGAATCTTAATTGAACCAGGGAATTTAAAAGAACTAAAAGAAAAGATTTTAGAGGTCTTAAGAGATGAAGGTCTATCAAAAAAATTAAAGAAAAATGCTCGCCAAAAGGCAATAGGAAAATTTAGTTTAGACAAAATGGTTGATGATACAGTAAAGGTTTACCAAGAACTAACCCAATGAATAAAAAAGATATTCTAAAGACAGTTGCTTTGATGCTTAGGGGTATAATTGAAGATAGTGGCGAGATAGAGGAATTTTTGAGAAGATTTCCGCAAATAAAATTGGAATTTCAAAAGCCCTCTATTTTCAAAAAGGCATTTTATCACTATCTAAAAAGAAGAAAAATAAATTACTACAAAATTGTTTTAAATGAAATAATAAATATTCGAAAGCTCTTTAAAAAATGGAAAGGCGTTAAAAAAAGAGGAGAAGTCAAATATTTAGTTAGAGTTGATGATTTCCCCAGATGGGATAATAGTTTTAACAACTTTTTAAATTTCCATGAAATATTTAAAAAGTATAAGATTCCATATTTACTTGGGGTGACCCCATTATTAAGCCTTAATGTCTTAGATCCTAAAAATAAAAAATTTAGAAGTTTAACAACAAATGAAGCCGATCTTTTAAAGGAGCCCATAATAACGGTAGGATTACACGGTTTAACTCATCAAACAATTCTAAACAAAAGGTGGAAGCGTTCTGAATTTATCGGACTTTCCTCTCAAGAAATTGAGAATAGAGTAGTAAATGGTATCAAGGAATTAGCAAAATATAATATTGAATCCCATATATTCATTCCTCCATTTAATGCAATAGATGAAAAAAATTATGAAATCTTGAAAAGATATTTTAAAATTATTACCGGTGGTCCAGAAAGCATTAAAACTCTAGGATTTAAGATAACACCTTGTTACTTTAAAGGAGCATTATATATACCTTCTTATCCTCCAGTTTATGGGAGTTGTAAAGAGATAGTTAATTTTATAAAGTCATTAGAGATTGAAGAAGATATTATTGTTCCTATAACACTTCATTGGTCTTATGAAGCCAAGAATAACTTCGAAGATGTAAGAGAATTATCTAAACTAATCAGAAATAAAACGATCTTATGGCAAAATCTTTATGAGACAGAAAAGAGATAACAAAAAAAAGATAATTTTGCATATTATGAGAAATTGCGCTGATAACGATGGAATTCCCTCTCTTTCATATTTTATTCCGTTATATTTAGAAAACTATCCAGATTATAAAAACTATATTTTATTGACAAAAAATTTTACAAAACCCAGCCTGTCAGACTTTTCTTATAAAACACCAGAGATAATTCAAGGTAAGAATATAGTAGCTATCTTTAAAACGCTCAGGAAGATTAAGCCGGATGTTATTGTTTTTCATCATCATTTTTGTAATCCTTTAGCCCATTTTTTACTTCTTTGTTCTAAATTTTTGGGCATTAAAACGATATCTCAACCAGATATTAATGAATATGGTATTCCTCGATTTCATAGGTCTATTTCACTAACCCTTAAAGATTTTTTAAGATGGATTCTAATTTTACTTCATCTCAGTTTAGTTAATAAAATTGTTGTTTTTACAAAGCATGGAATTGATGCTCTTTCGCAAATAAAAAAGATTCCTAAGAGTAAATATTCCATAATTCCTTGGGGTACAAAGTTTCAAATAGGAACTGAAAAGAAAGAAAATTATATCTTAACCGTTTCAAAATGGTGGGAGGATAGAAAGAATTTACATACGATTTTGAGAGTGTTCTCGGAAGTGATAAAACAAAAGCCCTGCAAACTTTTTATTGTTGGAAAATTTTTAAAGGGCAGATATAGAACGCAGGCCAAAGAAGGTTGGCAAAGCGGAGAAGAATATGAAAAAAAAATAATGGGGTTAATTAAAGATTTAAATTTAGACAAGTATGTAAGGTTTACTGGAGTTAAAATGGGTAAGGATTTACAAGAGTTGTATAGAAAAGCAAAAATATATTATATGCCAAGTAAAGGAGAAACTTTTGGCGGAGTTTTTGTTGAGGCAATGGCTTCAGGGACCCCAGTTGTTGCTATGAAGAATTCAGCAGTTCAATATGTTGTTAAAGATGGGGTAACTGGATTTTTAAGGAATACCGAAGAAGGTCAGAAAGCAGCTATTTTAGAGTTATTAAATAATGAGCATCTTTACAAAAAAATGCAGAAGAGTTGTTTAGAGGAGGCTAAAAAATATAAGTGGAAGGAGATTGCTAAAAAATGGAAAGTGTTAATAGATGAAGTTTTATACGAAAAGTAGAAATTGAAATTTTACAAAACTTATTTATGTATGGATAATATTTCTTCTAAGTTAAAATCCTTGATTTGGATTATTGCTACTATTGAGAATTGGCCATTGTGGTTGAAATTTCGTTTTGGTCTTTCAAAAAACAAGGAGGAAATTTTTAACTTCAGGAACGGCTTAAAAGTTTTGGCGGCTGATAAAGGTAAAGAACTCTTTCCTTTCAAAGAGATTTTTGCTAAGAGAGAACACTCAAGACAGCCAAGGATTTTAGATAATTATATCGTTATTGATATTGGGGCTAATATTGGTGCTTTTTCTCTTTTTGCTGCCACTTCTGCTAAAAATGTTAAGGTTTATGCTTATGAACCCAACCCTGACACATTTTCACGATTGGTTAGAAATATTGAACTTAACAATCTCACAGAATCTATCAAGCCATTTAATTTAGGGGTGTCAGAGAAAGATGAGGAAAGGAGATTGTTTCTTTATCCTAATCGAAGTATCGCAGATTCTCTGTATCAAGAGTATGTACCTAATCCAAAAGATTTTGTTAAGATTAAAGTTGTCACTCTTCAAAGTATTTTCGAAGATAACAAGATAGAGGGCTGCGATGTTTTAAAAATAGATTGTGAAGGGGCTGAATATGAAATTCTTTTTAATACACCCCCAGACTATCTATGCAAGATTAAAAATATTGTTCTTGAATATCATCAAGGAGTTAAAGGATTAGAAGAATTTTTGGAAAGGAATGGATTTTCAGTAGTTTGTCTAAAGCCCTTATCCAATCTCGGCATGCTCTATGCTAGAAGGAGGAATACTTTAAGATAATTCGGCAATTAAAATATAAAGAGGCCAAAATGAGGGTTGATTATGTAATTCCAACCTATAATTCTGGCTATTGTTTAGATAAATGTTTGGCAGCAATTAAAAAATATGGGAATCCCCATAATATCTTTATTATTGATAAATTTTCCGAAGATGAAACCATAAAAATTGCTCGAGCTTACAATTGTAAAATTATTCAAACTAATGCTACCTTGGGCAAATGTAGGATAATAGGCGCCCAAAAAGCCCAAACAGAATGGATAGCTTTTGTTGATAGTGATATAATTATTAATAAAGATTGGCAAAAAATGTTTAATTATTGCAATAATAATTCCATAGGGGCAATTCAAATAAAATCAGAAGAGAAAAACCCTAATTGTCCCTATTTTCTTTCTCCAAATCCGTTTAGCCCAAGATATACGCGAGCCTTTACCGGAGCTACCTTAATTAGGAGAAAACTTGTCTTGGATGCTCCTATAGAAGATTGCCAGGCATTTGAAGATTGGTTTTTATCTATACATGTTATCAAAAAAGGATATAAATGGCTGGTTACCTTAGTGAGCCCGAAAGAACATCTCCACATCGCAGAGCACGACAGAACCGGAGAAACAGTGATATGGCATTCTCAATCTTGGTTTAGATATTTTAGGGACAAAAAAATTAGTTTATTCACATTTCTCCTTTTCTTTTCTCGGCATATTATTGGTTTTTTAATTAAAAGAAAATTTAAGCTCGCCTATTATTTTATCATTGGTCCATTCCGACCCGAATATTTTGCTATGAGAAGAAAACCTCTAAAGAAAGAAGAGGATACAAACAACGAATATTCTTCCTAGAATTAATACCTTTTAGGTGAGGGAGGTAAGGAGGAGAGAAAAAAACTTTTTATTTATTCGGAAATGGAGGTAAGTGTGATTAATTTAAAGAAAAATGGTTGCCAAGGAATTTGCCCAAACCCTTCATCTAATCTTGACATTCTCTACGCTATGAGGAAAACAAATATTGAAAAACCTTAAAAGCAATGAAAATACTTTTAGTTTTAAGAAGCTTTAATAAGAAAGGAGGAATTTCAAGATACACGGCAGAGTTAGCTGAGCGATTTGTTAAAAACTACGAGGTTCATTTACTTACCACAAATTATGACTACGAGATTCCAAATTTAATTGTTCACAAAAAACCAATGGTAAGAAAACCTTTTTGGTTTCAAATTTTGTTGAATGCCTATTACAACACAAAATACTCTAAAAACATCAAGAAGAAATTTGATATTGACATAATTCATTCTCAAGGTGCTGAATCTTTAAACTGTGATGTACTCACAGCCCATAGTTGTCATAGGGCTTCTATAAAAAAACATAATGAAATTTTTAAAGGAGAATGTTCTTTTCCTAAATATTTTTTTTTCAAAATTGTTAGATGGTTTTGGCCCTTAAACAGAGTAGTTTTATCTATTGAAAAAAGAGTAATAGAAAAAGGCAGCAAAAAAATCATTGCTGTTTCTAAAGAAGTCAAAAGAGAGATTTTAGAAAATTATAAAGTTCCCCCCGAGAAAATTGTTGTAATTCCAAACGGAGTAGATTTAGAAAAATTTAAACCAAATCCATCAAAAAGACAAGAAATAAGAAACAAATACAATATTAAGACAAATGAAAAACTATTAATGTTTTGTGGGCATAATTTTAGAGGGAAAGGTTTGAAATTCGTGATTGAAGCTTTGTCTAAATTGAGTAAAGAGGTTAAACTTTTAGTTGTAGGAGGAGATAATCCAGCACCTTATATAAAATTGGCTTCTAAGTTAGGAGTAGAAAATAGAATTATTTTTACTGGGACTGTAAGTAAAAATATAGAAAATTATTATCAGGCTTCAGATATTTTTGTATTTCCGACATACTATGAATCTTTTGGTTTAGTAGTTTTGGAAGCGATGGCTTGTGGATTACCTGTTTTAGTATCCAAAGTAAATGGAGTAGAAGATATGATAAGGGAAGGTAAGAATGGATTTTTCATTAAAAGAGATCCAGAAGATATAAGACAGAAAGTTAATGCTTTAATAAGAAACAAAGATTTAAAAAATCAAATAAGTAAAAATGCTAGAAATACTGCCGAGAAATACTCTTGGGATGAAGTTGCCAAAAAAACTTTACAAGTTTACAGGAAAGTTTTAGAAAGGAAGAAGTATGAATAAAAACCCTGAAGTTAGTGTGATTATTCCAACTTATAATAGAGGAAATTTAATCGCTCGAGCAATTCAAAGTGTTTTGAAGCAAACCCATCAGAATTTTGAGATTATTGTAATAGATGATGCTTCTGCTGATAATACTAAAGAAGTTATTCAAAGTTTTAATGACTCTAGAATAAAATATATCAAACACCAAGTAAACAAAGGAGGAAGTGCAGCCAGGAATACAGGAATAAAAATAGCTCAAGGAAAATATATTGCTTTTTTAGACAGCGACGATGAATGGTTACCAGAAAAATTAGAAAAACAAGTTAAAAAAATTAAAGAAAGTAATGAAAAGGTAGGGGTGATTTACACCCGATATTGGATTTTACAAAACAATAAAAAATTTTTAAGTAAAGAACCTCAAAAACGGGGTGATATTTTTGAAGATGAACTTTTTGAAGACTGGATAACTCCTACCTCTTGCGTTTTGGTAAAAAAAGAGTGTTTTGAAAGGGTAGGAGGCTTTGATGAAAATTTGCCAGTTAGGCAAGATTATGATATGTGGTTAAGGATTTCTAAATATTTTTATTTCGATTTTATTAAAGAACCTTTGGTGAAGATATACTTAGATAGAGATACGAACAGAATTACCTCTACTGATTTTAAAAAACAGATATCGGCAGAAAATCAGATTTTAGAGAAAATCAAAAAAGAAATTTATTCTTGGCCCTTAAGAAAACAAAAAAAACTTATTTCTCGCCATTATTATATTTTAGGTAAACGCCTTTGTGTTAACGGAAATACTTTTTTAGGAAGAAAATTTTTTCTCAAGGCTGTTAAAACTTACCCTTTTTCCCTTAGTTATTTTTTATTTTTTTTAATCTCTCTTTTTGGCGCTGAGTTTTATAATACTTTATTAAAAACTTATCGAAAAATTAGAACACTGTCCTATGAAAATTCTTCAAGTTAACAAATTCTACTCGCCTTGGATAGGAGGGGTGGAGAGAATTGTTCAGCAAATTACTGAAGGATTAAATGAGAAAAATAACTTTAAAATAGAGGTTTTGTGTTGCGACCATAACAAAAAAGGAAAGGAAGAAAAAATAAATGGAGTAAAAGTTTACCACGCGTCAAGTTTTGGGATTTTTTGGGGGCTTCCCATTTCTCTTGATTTTTTCAGGTTATTCAAAAAACTTTCTCAGAAGGTAGACATTATTGATTTCCATCACCCTTTTCCTTTGGGGGATTTAGCCATTTTTTTATTTAGGCCGAAAGCTAAATTAATTGTTCATTATCATTCAGATATTGTCCGCCAAAAAGCATTAAGTTTTTTAATTAACCCCTTTATTTTAAATACTTTAAAAAAAGCAGAAAAAATAATTGTTTCTAATCCCAATTTAATTGAAAGCTCCTCTTGCTTAAGAAAATTTAAACAAAAGTGCCAGATTATTTCTTTCGGAGTGGATTTAAAAGAGATTGAAAATTCTTTAAGTGAACAAGAACAGAGAAAAATAAAAGAAAAATATGGAAGGTTCGTTTTATTTGTTGGAAGATTGAATTATTACAAAGGAGTAGATTATTTAATCGAAGCAATGAAAGATATTGGTGCTAACTTAGTGGTAATAGGAGAGGGCAAAGAAAAGGAAAGATTAAAGTTAAAAGTTGAAAGATTAAAGTTAGGGGATAGGGTTTTCTTTTTATCCCACCAGCCTCGAGAAAAATTGATTAATTTTTATGGGGCTTCGGAGGTTTTTGTCTTGCCATCCATTTTTAAATCAGAGGCATTTGGGATAGTGTTAATTGAAGCAATGGTTTGCGGGAAACCAGTGGTTTCTACCGAATTGGGCACCGGAACAAGTTGGATAAACATCAATGAAAAAACTGGCTTTGTAGTACCTCCAAAAGATTCAAGGTCTTTAGCTAAAGTAATTAATAAAATTTTAGAAAACAAAAAATTAGCTGAAGAATTTAGTAAAAATGCCAAAAAAAGAGTCAAAGAAAATTTTTCTTTAGATAAAATGCTCAAAGAAACAGAAGGGGTTTATAGAGAGATTGTCCTTTTTTGAAAAACAACTGCAGGGTTTTGAGGAGGATTTTAAACGAGAGAATTTGACAGCAGGAAGAAAAGTTGATAAATTTATGGGTGATATGGCAAAAAGGGCTGTCGAAACAAAAGAATATTCTTTCACGGTGATTTATAGGCCAGTTAAAGAAGGTGGGTATGAGGTTGCTATTCCGTTGTTACCAGGAGTTGTCACTTACGGCCGGGATTTTGAAGAAGCAAGAAAAATGGCTCGGGATGCCATTTTGTGTCATCTTGAGGCTTTGAAGAAAGAGAAAGAGGAAATTCCTTCAGAAAAAGCGTTGGTGCAAGAAAAAGTAACCTTCACTTTGTAATTTGGATGAAAAAACTGCCATCTCTTAGTTCAAAGAAGTTAGTAAAAGCTCTTTTAAGAGCTGGTTTTTATATTCATTCTCAAAGAGGCTCTCATATTCATCTCCGTCATTATCAAAAATTGAATTTGAGAATAACAGTTCCGTATCATACTAAATTTGACCTCCCTCCTTCTGTAGTTAACAGTATATTAAAACAGGCTGAACTTTCTCGCGAGCAATTTTTAAAATTACTATAACAGAGTGGAAATTCAAATGTTCTCAAGAACATTGGAATAAAATTTCCGAGGTATTTGATTGTAGGAGAAAAGAGTTAAAGAGAAGGTTTTCTTTAGATAGAATGCTCAAAGGAACAGAAAAGGTTTATAGAGAAGTTATTCTCTCTTGAAAAACAGTTGCAGGGTTTTGAGGAGGATTTTGAGGTCCAAAAAGAGGGAGCGGTTTTTGAGGTAATATAGGTCGTATTGGAATTTTTCAAAACTATCTATTACCGACCTGGCATATCTGAATTTTATTTGAGCCCAGCCGGTAAATCCCGGCTTTATTAGGTGCCGCAGGTGATAATAGGGAATTTCTTTTTCTAATTTTTTAACAAATTCCGGTCTCTCCGGACGGGGTCCAACCAGGCTGATGTCTCCCTTGATGATGTTGAGCATTTGGGGAAGTTCGTCAAGGTGGGTTTGTCTTAAAAGCCCTCCAATTTTTGTTATTCTCGGGTCCTTTTCTTTCGCCCAGACAGCCCCTGTCTTCTTTTCTGCCTCGGTTGTCATCGAGCGGAACTTCCAGAGGTAAAATTCTTTCTTGTTTTTGCCTACCCTTTTTTGCTTGTAAAAAACAGGTCCTTTGTCCTCTAATTTAATAAGCAGGGCAATGACAAGCCAGAGGGGAAGGGTGGCAAGGAGAAGAAAAGAAGATAAGACAAGGTCAATTACCTTTTTCATTTTTTCGTAGGAGTTCTTGTTTTTTTCTTTTATGTTTTCTAAAAACCATACTTGAGAGACAGAAGATACGGGGATTTTTTCAAAAATCATTTCGTAGGCGCGGGGCAGGTCAATGATGTTTAGTTTTAGGGGAAGGCACTGATAGAGTTTTTTTGCCAAGGAAGAATTGAGTTCAAGGTTTTCAGCCAAAATGACGGTGTCAATTTTGTTTTCCCGGATTTGTTTTAAGATGTCCTTTTTTGGGTCAAGAAAGGCAGTTAGTTTATAGCCAAAATGGGGGTTTTTCTGGATGCTTTCTGCCAGTTCTTCTGAAGAAGCGTTTTTTCCAATTATTGCCACCCGTGTTTGAAAGTGGGAGGAGAAGATAAAATAAAAAAATCTTCTCCAGGCGAAAATCAGTATGCCGAACACAAGGATGTTTAGGAACAAGGTTGTCTTTGGGCTGATTCCCAAAGAGGGTATTAAATAAAAGAAACTTGTTCCTGTTGCCAGAGTCAATCCAAGTCCAAGGCAAATCCGGGCGGAAAAAGCGGATAGTTCTTGGAAGAGAGAAAAGTCGTAAAGTCCTAAAATATAGAAGATTGCCAGCCAAAGAAGATATAAAATCGTGAAAGGGAGAAGATGCTGAAAGAAAAACCCTGGTTGTAGATGTCCAAAAGAACGGATAACCAAGGCTAAAAGCAGAGAAAGATAAAGAAGAAGGATGTCTCCAATAACGAGAAGCAGTTTTCGGAAAAAAAGAGTGTTTGTCATCAATTGTATTTTAAATAAAAATATTGTAAAATACAAACTACTATTATGGGAAGAAGGTCAAGGGAAAAGCGCCAGAGGAGAGAATTGGCTCAAAGGGATGTTAGGGAAGAAAAAAGAGGAAGGTGGATGAGAAAGCCGATAGCAAGGCCGATTTTTGTCTTGAAGGGGCTTATCTTGGGTTCTGTTTTCTTGGCTTTGTTTACCCCTCTTATTGGGCCGCCTTTTACCAGCGGCTTTTTCTTTCCCTTTGTCGGTCCCAAGAGCATCTACTTTATGGCTTTGGTAGAAGTGGCTTTTTTTTCCTGGCTGGCGCTAATTCTTTTGGACAGGAGGTTTTATCCGAAATTTAATTTGGTTTTTCTGGGCTTGCTTTTGTTTTTGGTTGTTTTTGTTCTTTCCGGAATCTTTGGGGTTGACCCCTCTTATAGTTTTTGGTCAAAATTTGAGAGGATGACCGGCATCTTGATGTTTTTTCATCTTTTTGCCCTATTTCTTGTCCTTTCTTCAACATTTGACAAAGAAGATTGGAAAAAGGTTTTTAGCGTTTCAATCTTCGTAGGGGTCTTTATTGCTTTAATTGCTCTTTTGTCCCGGGAGCCGTCAATGCGCAATGGCGCCACTATTGGCAATGACTCCTTCTTGGGCACATATCTTCTTTTTAATCTTTTTATTTCCCTTTATCTGATTTTAACATCAAAAAAAGAGTTGCGGATCTACTCGTCGGTCTGCTTTCTTATAATGGCTTTTGTCCTCTTGGTTGGGGGCTCTTACGGGCTTGTTTCCGCAGGTAATGCCCTAAAAGACCATAAAGGGATTTTTCAGGTCTTTCTTGTTCTGTTTGGGGCCGGAGCCCGGGCTGCCAAGATTTGCTTCTTGGGGGGCTTAGTTCTTCTTTCTTTTTTCTGGCTGATATTTGAAGGAAAAAAGCGATTTCGCCTTGTTGGTATTTTTCTGTTGATTGCTTCCCTGATAACTGGTGGGTTTTTGATTTACTTTAGTTTGAAACCGGGCAATATTGTTCACAAAGAAGCGATGCGGCTTTTCGGTGGCGCTATTGGAGCGAGAACAGCGGTCTGGAACACGGCCTGGCAGGGATTCTTGGAAAGACCCTATCTTGGCTGGGGTCCTGAAAATTTTGAGTTTGCCTTTGACAAATACTACAATCCCTGTATGGGTACCCCAAGGTGCGGGGGGGAGATATGGTTTGACCGCGCCCATAATATAATTTTTGACACATTAGTGGCAAACGGGGCTATTGGTCTTTTTTTCTATCTTTTGCTTTTTCTTTTTGTTTTTTATTATTCCTGGAGGAATTATTTCCAAAAGCGGTTTAATTTTTGGATACCGGGCGTTTTTAGCGTCCTTCTTTTCGCTTATTTCATTCAAAATCTGACTGTCTTCGATATGGTCAACAGTTATATGATGCTCTTTTTGGTTTTTTCTTTTATTGCCCAAAAAGATATTGATAAGGAGGTGTTTTCTCCCTCATTTCGTTTGTCTCTATTTTATCCTCTGTTTTTCATTTTAGGGCTTGCCTTTTTTGCCTGCCAAATCTATTTTGTCATTAAGCCCCTCCGTTCAGACGCATTTGTTATCTCAGCCCTTAAGAGCCCGGCGTTTTCAGAGGAGCAACTTTCATTTTACAAAAAAGCCATTTATTCCTCGCCGGTCGGCAGACACCAGATTAGGGATTTTTTTGCCAATTCCTTTCTTGGCTCTTTGAGAAAGCAGAGCGTTAACCAAGGGGTCTTAAAGGGCTTTGATTTTTTAGAAAAGGAGTTGAGAAAGGATATTAAAGAAAATCCAATGAACTACCGTTCCTATCTGAGATTGGGTCAGCTCTTGAATGTCTATCCCGGAGATGCTAAAATAAGAAAAGTGAAGCTTGCCGAAGCAGAGAAGGTTTTGGAAAAGGCAATAGAAGTCAGTCCCAACAACCAACAGGGATATTGGTATCTGGCTCAAACCCGAATAGGACAGGGCAAACCAAATCAAGCCCTTTCCCTTGCTGAAGCGGCAGTAAAACTGGAGCCGGAACTGGAAAGATCCCACCTTATCCTCATTCAGATTGCTCAATGGATAGGAGAAAAGGAGTTGGCTCAGAAAAAGGCAGAAGAAGCATTAAAAATCAACCCTGCCTGGAAAGAGGATATAGACAAAATTTTTAAGAAAACTGATTAAATGTCAAAGGACTTTTCAATCTTGATTGGCGGGGGTGCTGGACAGGGCTCAAGAATGGCTGCTCGGCTTATTGGCGAGATTTTTAACTTTTTAGGATACAGGGTTTATGTTTTTGAGGCATACGGCTCTCTAATTCGCGGTGGTCATAATTTTTCTCAAATCCGAGCAACAATAAAGGGAGAGGAGGCAAGAAAAAAGGAGATTGACTTTCTTTTGGCTTTGGACAAAAGAACAATTGATTTGCACCAAGGCGAACTAAAGAAAACCGGGACCCTGATTTTCAACGCTGACAGGATTGATTCAGAAAAGGGCTTGGGGATTAAGATTGAGAGAATTGTCAAAGAAGCAGGTGGCAGGCCTATAATGGCAAACACAGCCCTGGTTTCTTCCTTTGCCAAAATCCTTGGTGTTGATTGGGATGTTCTGAAGGCGGTTTTGAAAAAGGAGATAAGGCACCAGATTGACCTTAATCTAAAAATTGCAAGATATGCCTTCAGGCAGTGCGATTCTCTAATAAAAATTAAAAGATACAAAAGAAAAAGAACATCTCTCTTGCTTACCGGAAACGAGGCGGTTGCCTATGGAATGGCAAGAGCCGGCTTGGATTTTTATGTTGCCTATCCAATGACCCCATCTACCTCAATAATGAATACCTTAGCCAGAAGGGAAGACCTCGGGGTAAGGGTTGTCCAACCGGAAAACGAGATTTCGGTTATTAATATGGCTTTGGGAATTGCCTTTGGAGGAAAGAGAGTGGCTGTGGGGACCTCAGGAGGGGGATTTGCCTTGATGGTAGAGGCATTAAGTTTGGCTGGCCAGTCAGAAACTCCGATTTTGATTATTGAAAGCCAGAGAGGAGCCCCAGCCACGGGAATGCCTACATATAATTCCCAAGGAGACCTCCTCTTTGTTTTATCTGCTGGCCATGGTGATATTCCCAGATTTGTTATAGCCCCGGGCGACGCCGAGCAATCCGGTTTTTATGCTGGCTTGGGTATAAATTTGGCTTGGAAGTATCAAACCCCGGTTATCCTTCTTTTGGACAAAGATATTTCTGAAAATACCTTCACCCTTGACCAGAAGGTTTTTGAAAAGATTAAAATTGAAAGGCCTCTTCTTTGGAATAAAAAAGGGGAGTATAAGAGATATCAGTTTGCGAAAAACGGTATATCTCCCTTGGCTTTCCCCGGTCAAAGGGGTGTTGTGGTAAAAAACACCTCATACGAACACGATGAATACGGGATTACAATTGAAAAGGCAGAATTGGCTAAGGCGATGCAGGAAAAGAGGCGAAGGAAGATGGAGAGAATGAAAAAAGAGGTGGAGAAATTGCCCTCCCTTGCTGTTTACGGCAATAGGAACTCAGAGATAGCCCTTGTCTCTTTTGGTATCTCAAAGGGTGCGGCAGTGGAGGCAGCAGAGAGTCTGGGGATAAAGGTAATCCAGCCCATAATTTTGGAGCCGTTTCCTCAGAAGAAGATGAAAGAGGCTCTTAGCGGGGTTAGAAAAATCTTCACGGTAGAATTGAACGCCACAGGCCAATTGGCAAAACTGCTTGCCCAAAATGGAATAAAAACCGCTGGCAGTATTCTAAAATACGATGGCAGGCCGTTTTTCGCTCAAGAAATTATAGAAAAATTAACAGTATGAAAAAAAAGCAGTTAGAAACATATTGTGAGAAGACATGGTGCCCGGGGTGCACAAATTTTGCTATTTTGGAGGCAGTAAAGAGGGCGGTTTTGGAATTGGAAAAAGAAGGAGTTAAAAGAGAAGCCCTTGCTTTTACTGTTGGCATTGGTTGCCATGCCAAAATGTTTGATTATTTGAATCTGAATTCTTTCTACGGATTGCATGGCCGGGCATTGCCTCTGGCTCAGGGGATAAAACTGGCGAATCCAAAACTAAGGGTTTTTTCCTTTGTCGGCGACGGCGATATTTATGACGAGGGAATTTCTCATTTAATTCATGCGGCAAAGCGGAATGCTGATATTGCTGTCTTTGTCCACGATAATAGAAACTTTGCCCTGACTGTTTCTCAATTTACTGCTACCTCTCCCAAGGGATTTAAGGGAAGTTCTACCCCCGGGGGGAGCGTTGAGGAGCCGTTTAACCCGTTGGAGTTGATGATGGCATCAGGCGCCACCTTTATTGCCCGGGGATACGCCCTAATGGTTGAACACCTTAAAGACCTTATCAAAAAGGCAATTTTGCATAAGGGATTTTCTTTTTTGGAAATTCTTCAGCCCTGTATTACCTTCTTTGACAATCGTCAGTTTTATCAAGAAAGGATTTACGAACTAAAGGGTCCTCTTTCAAAAGCAAAGGCAGAGGAGAAGATCAAGGAATGGGATTATAGAAACGGCAAAAATAAAATCCCTATAGGTCTGTTTTATAAGGTAGAAAAGCCAAGTTTTGATGAACTGATTGGTTGAATTAGATTGATATTGCATGTAGTTGCTAACCACCTTGGTAGCAAGTTTGCTGAGGCATCTTGCCTCGGGGAGCACGAAGTCGCCGTAAGCAGTAGGAAGAGATTTATTTCCAGGCGCTTCTATATCTCGCCGAGCCGTTCATACCTTTTCTGAAGCGCAATTCTCCTCTGGGGCTCGGCTGCGATATGCTCCACCTCAACAAGATGCCTCAGCAAGGAAATCATCAAGAATTATTACTAAATTGGTTAGTACATATGATAAAACCAAAAGAATCAAAAATTGAAGGGCCGGAGCAGGAAATTTCAAAAGGCGCTGAAAAGAGGGAGAAAATACCGAAAGCGCCTGAAGCGCCGGAGAGCAAAGAATCGGAAAAAGATTGGGAGGGATTAAAAGAAATTGAAGAGGGATGGAGAAAGGAGGAATTAAAGACCAAAGAGGAACTACAAGAAGAATTAGAGAAGGCGCGGCAGAAGGTGGCCCAAGCTAAAGAAGAAAGAGAAAAGAAAAAAAATCTAATTTTTGACAGGATAAAGGAGTTTGTGGGGCTTTCCAGCGATGAGTTAATAAGATTTGATGACCTGATTTTAGATGACAGGGAAGAGGCATGGCGGTTAAGAGAGGAGGAAGCAGAAAGAAATAGAAAGATAATTGCCACTACTGCTGGCATAAAGTCAGAAAGGGCAAGGGATTTTTTGAAAAGAGCAGCGGAGTTTAAGGAAAATTGGGGGGTGGTAAGTATAGGTTTGATTTACAATGATTCTGCCTGGGCAGATGAGATAAGGAAGCAGTTGGCTTCTCGCAAGGTTTTCCCACTAATGGAAAGGACATTTAGATTTTTGAAATGGCACAAATCAGAGAGGTTTTTTAAGCGAAGACGGGTTCTTAGCCAGATACTGGGCTATAGATTTTTTCTTCCGGGGGACTTGTTGTTGAGCGAGACAGGGGTGCCGGCTACCAACCAGACAAAGCAGGAACTATGGAGAAAATTTAAGGATGCCTGGCCAGTTGAGGCGATTTTGTGCCATCTTGGTGATTCTTCAATTGAAGCCCAAGATATGGTCAAGCAGGTTTACCGCACAGACAAGGAGCGTTTGAGATGGGCATATGAAAGATACGAAAAGAGCATTGAGACCTAGGGTCGTTTGTTTTGGGGGAGGGAATGCCTTGCCTCAGGTTGTTTTGAAAGAACTTAAAAAATATCCCTTAGAAATTACCTCTATTACCTCAATGGTTGACGACGGCGGTTCGGCCGGGGCATTGAGAAAGGAGTTTGATGTTCTGCCGGCCGGGGATATTAGGCGTCACCTTTTGGCTTTGGCAGACCTGCCGAAAGAAGAAAAATGGAAAGAAAAACTCTGGAACTTTAGATTTGCCAAAGATATTGAAATTTCCCCAGGCCATTTTGGCCATAATTTTGGCAATGTTTTTTTAGCGGGATTAGAGGTTAACCTCGGCTTTGAAAAGGCCTTAGAAATTTCTCACCGGTTTTTGAATGTGAAAGGTCGCTGTCTTCCCGCTACCACAGACAAGGCCATTTTGTTTGCCCAACTGGAAAATGATAAGGTTATTGAAGGAGAATCTGAGATTGACCTGGGCCAAAATCACAACCGAACTCTAAAGATAAAAAAGGTTTTTTTGAAGCCAGAGGCAGTTGCCTTTGGAAAAACCTTAAGAGAGATTGAAAGGGCAGATATCATTATTATTGGTCCGGGCGATTTTTATTCAAGTTTGGTTCCTTGTTTTTTGCCAAAAGGAATAAAGGAAGCAATTGGGAAATCAAAAGCAAAAAAGGTTTTTATTTGTCCAGCAATGACAAAATTAGGAGAGACCCAGAATTTTTCAGTAAGGAATTTTTCTGATGAAATGGAAAAATATATTGGTAAAGATTTGGACTTTGTGGTTTATAATAATAATTTACCAAAGGATAGAATTGAAAGATACAAAAAGAAAAAGGGGAAGGAGTTTGTTTTAGACCCGCCTAAAATTGATAAAAATTTGAAAAAAGATAAATTTATTGGAAGAAATCTATTACTTGATAAAGGTCCGATTGAATATAACCCTAACAGGGTTGTTAGGTTAATTTTGGAATTATGCAGGCAGTAGTTTTAGCCGGAGGAAGGTGTTCAAGGTTTTGGCCCCTAAATAAAAGGCACAAGACCCTTTTGAAAATAATGGGCAAGCCCCTGATTTTCTATACGATTGAGGGGTTGAGAAAACTGGGGATAAAGGAGGTTATTGTTGTTCAGGGAGCCAAAAGAGAGGTTGAGGAAGAGTTGAAAAAATATAAATTGGCAGGTTTAAAAATTCAATATGTTGTTCAGGCAAGGCCCAAAGGAATGGGAAATGCTCTGTGGCAGGCAAGAAATTTAATTAAGGGGCGGTTTTTGGTCCTAAACGCGGAAAGGGTAGATATTGAAGAAATTATCTCAAATCTCAAATCCCAGGTGTCAGGTCTTAAGGGCTTATTGTTTGGACAGAAGACAGAAAATCCTCAATTGTATGGAATAGCGAGAATTAAGGGAGATAGAATCTTGGGGATTGTTGAAAAGCCAAAGAAAGGAAAAGAACCGTCTAACATAAAGATTATCGGGGTTTATCTTTTGGAGCCAAGGTTTTTCAATTTTTATCAGAAGGTAAAAAAGAGCCAGTATGATTTTGAGGATGCCTTATCCGATTATGTGAAAAAAAATTATGTAAGAATTAAGATTTTAAAAAAGTCGGAGAAAGAGACGCTTTCCTTGAAATACCCTTGGCACCTTTTTCAGGTTCAAAGATACTTGTTTGATAAGTTTTTGAGGAAAAAAATTGAAAACTCGGCAAGAATTGCCAAAA
>CAZPZY010000001.1:0-91462 GCA_964591195.1 uncultured Candidatus Saccharibacteria bacterium | reverse complement strand
TGGGCTCAGGTTTTTCAATTATATTGCCCTGAGGGTCTTCAATTCTCAAAATAGAAACAGGAGGAACCCTTAATCCCTCAGTGGCAAAAACTCCGTAGGCAGAAACCATATCAAGAAGTTTAACCTCTCCTCCTCCCAAAACGATTGAGGGACCATAAAAAGAGTCGGGCTTGTTTAATGTGGTGATACCAAATTTTCGGGCATTTTCTATACTCTTTGATATGCCCGCCATATTAATTAAAACCTTGATAGAAGGAATGTTCAGGGATTGTGCCAGCGCCTCTCGTAGGGTCACCGGCCCCCTAAATTTGCCGTCGTAGTTCTGGGGGATATAATGCTTGCCGTTCCAGACACCGAAGTCGGTCCTTTCATCAATTACAATCTCTTTGTCGCTGTGTCCATTCTGAAAAGCGGTAGCATAAACAAAGGGCTTAAATGCAGAGCCCGGCTGTCTCCTGCCTAATGTGGCAATGTTAAATTTTGGCTCAAAACGGCAGTTCACCCTCGGCTTACATCCCTTGGGCAACGAGGAGGTGGCATACCAGTCAGCCGAGCCAACCATCGCTAGAATCTGACCATTCTTGGGATTAATCGCTACTAGGGCACTGTTGTAGGCGTTGTAAACTCTGTTCTTTTTTGCCTCTTCCTTAAGAATTTTCTCTGCCTCTTTTTGGAGTTCCCAATCAAGGGTGGTATAGACCCTAAATCCCTTTGTTTCAATTATCTCCTTTCCGTATTTTTTCATTAGGTAGTCCCTCACATAAAAAACAAAATGAGGCGCCTTAATGGATTGACGGATAGGATTAACCCTTAACTTCTCCTTTTTTGCCTGCGCCGCCTGCTTCTCAGTAATATAACCCTCCTCAACCATCCTATCTAAAACATAGTTCCTCCTTATTATTAATTTATCTTTATGTTTGCCATAGGGGGAGAGGTAGCTTGGCGCTCTAATTAAGGCAGCCAAGGTGGCTGCCTCTGACAAGGAGAGGTCGGAAACTGATTTCTTAAAAAATGTCTCGCTTGCTGACTCCACGCCATAGCAGTTGGAGCCCAAGGGAATCTGATTAAGGTACCATTCTAAAATTTGGTCCTTGGAATACTTATGAGCAAGTTCTAAAGCCAGTATCACCTCCCGGGTCTTTCTCTTTATGGTCTTTTGCCGGCTTAAAAAAGAGGAACGAATCAACTGCTGGGTGATTGTAGAGCCCCCCTGGATTGGCTGGCCCAGTTTTAGGTCAATCATTATTGCCCTTATGACGCTTTTAATATCCACACCCGGATGGCGGTAGAAATTTTTATCCTCAGTAGCAATCACTGCATTCTTAAGAAGGTCAGGTATCTTTTCCAGGTCAACCCAGGTTCTTTTTTCCTCGCCGTAAATTTCATAAAGCAAGACCTTGCCTGTGCGATCGTATATCTTGGTTGACTGAAACAACTCCCTTTCATTAAAATCCTCAGGCTGGGGGAGGTCGCGTCCATAGTAGAAAAACAGAAAAGAAACCCCAGAAATAAGAAGAAAAAGGCAAAGGGCAAAAACCTTGAAAACGAAAATTAGCCTCCTTCTTCCCTTGCCTTTTTGATAAACCTTTCGGTAAAGCCTTCTTTTAGCCATAAATAAACTACCTAACCTTAACAAAACCTTAGATAAGTGAGATAAACTTTACAAAGCAACCTTTTTATTTTATTATAAAGGACAATGAAAATAAACCCCAAAAAAATTGAGCAGGTTCTCTCGCGAGGAGTAGACAAAATCCTTCCCAGTAAAAAAGGTCTTGAGGCACTGATGAAAAAGAGAAAAATACGGGTTTATCTTGGTATTGACCCCACTGCTCCACGGCTTCATCTTGGACATACCATCACCCTAAGAAAACTTCAGGAATTCGCTGACCTTGGAGAGGAAGCGATTTTGGTTATCGGCACAGGCACGGTTTTAACCGGAGACCCTTCTCTTCGTTTGAGCGCCAGGCCGGTTATCACAGATGAAGAGATTAAAAGAAATATCAGAACCTGGAAAAAACAGGCAGGAAAGGTCTTGGATTTTTCCAAGGTAAAAATAAGATACAACGGCGACTGGCTTTTGAAATTAAGGTATAAAGATATTGTTAAAATCGCTTCACATATCAGCGCTGTAAAATTGTTCCAAAGGGATATGTTTCAAAGACGGCTGAAAATGGGACAGACAGTATGGGCGCACGAAATTTTATACCCTTTATTTCAGGGATACGATTCAGTTTTCTTAAATGTTGACCTTGAGATTGGAGGCACTGACCAAACATTCAATATGTTAATTGGCAGAGAATTATTAGCAAAGATGAGAAAAAAAGAAAAATTTGTCTTGACCTGCCCAATGATTTTAGGGACAGACGGCAAGCAAATGTCAAAAACCTCAGGCAACTGTATCTGGCTTGAAGACAGCCCTGATCAAATGTATGGAAAGATTATGTCTATTCCAGACAAACTAATTTCCAGTTATCTTGAACTTCTAACCCCGCTTTCTCTTAAAGAGATTGAAGAAATAAAAAAAGCAAAGCCCAGAGAGGCAAAAGCCAGGTTGGCACGGGAAATTGTCAATTATTATCATGGAAAAGAAGAGGGACAAAAAGCCCAAGAGGAATTTGAAAGAATTTTTAGAAAAAGAGAACTTCCTTCAAAGGTACCTGAAGTCAAAATAGATGCCGGCCAAATGAACATCCTTGAACTTTTGGTCAAAACCGGTTTGTGCTCCTCCAAATCTCAAGCAAAACGACTGATTTTGCAAAAGGGGATAAAAATTGATGGGGAAATCCAAGGGGATTGGAAAAAGACACTTCAGATAAAAAAGGGAATGCTTTTGCAGAAAGGAAGAAGAAACTTCGTGAGAATTAAGTAAAAAGCGACCCCTTGATTAACATCAACGGGGTCGCTTTTGCTGAAACTGATTAGAGTTCGTCTTCCTCGGCTATTTCTTCGTCCAGGTCTTCTTCAATTAACCCTTCGTCTTCTTCGTAGTCATCGTAATAGTCCTCGTCTAATTGATTTTGAACAAAAACCTGTCTTTCTAATTTAAACATAATAAGAATCTGGGAGGTGGGATAAAAACCTTCCCCATTCTTATTTGCCGACCTTTTTGTTTGGGCTGCAAGCCAAAAGAGCGAGAATTTTCTGCTCCCCTTTTTACAAAAATTGAACCAATTTGTCAAGCCCCAAGGTCTTTTTTATTTTCAGAAATTGTGGTATACTAAAAGATATGCTGGATAAAGAAAAAAAGAAAAAAATAATTGAAAAATATCGGCTAAATGATTCGGACACTGGCTCCCTGGATGTTCAGATAGGTCTGCTTTCTGAAAGAATAAATTATCTTCTTTCCCACCTCAAAGAACATCCCAAGGACCTCCATTCAAAAAGGGGACTTTTGACTATGGTGGCAAAAAGAAGAAAACTCCTCAATCTTCTTAAAAAAGAGGATAAGAAGAGATATGAACAGGTTATCAAAAAAACAGGACTGAAGAAAAAGGTTAAGGATTAGTTATTATTATGGCAATAAAATACTCTGCCCAGAGAATAGCAGTTCTGATAGATGTTCAAAATCTCTATTATTCAGCCAAAAATCTATACAGGGCAAAGGTTAATTTTCGGGAGGTCCTAAAATCTGCCATTAAGCAAAGAAGTCTAATCCGTTCTTTTGCCTATGTTGTTCGGACAAAAACAGGGGAGGAAAAACCATTCTTTGAGGCATTGGCTAAACTGGGCATTGAAACAAGAATTAGAGACCTCCAAGAATATTATGGCGGGCTAAAAAAGGCGGATTGGGATGTGGGAATCACGGTGGATGCCATCAGAATTTCCTCCTCGGTTGACACGATTGTTCTTTGTTCCGGAGATGGTGATTTTCTTCAACTTGTAGAATATCTAAAAAATCAAGGTAAAAGGGTTGAGGTAATTGCCTTTGGCAGGTCTACCTCTTCAAAACTAAAAGAATCGGCTGACCAATTTATTGACCTGGAAGCCCATCCCCAGAAATATCTTTTAAAAAGACATGAGGTTTAAACTCCAGTTTAATGGAAAAGAAATGACCGCTGATATGACTCATCTTACAGAGAGGGCAAATGGCTCCTGCCTCTTGAGATATGGAGACACGGTTGTTCTATCCACAGTGGTAATGTCTCAAAAGGAAGCCCAAAATCAGGGCTTTCTTCCTCTTAGTGTTGAGTACCTGGAAAGATACTATGCCGCCGGCAAAATTCTTGGCTCAAGATTTATCCGCAGAGAAAGTAGGCCAACCAACGAAGCCATTATTACTGCTCGGCTAATTGACCGGGCAATCAGACCCCGGTTCCCCAAAAACCTAAACCACGAGGTTCAGGTAATCGTCACCTGTCTTTCCTGGGATAGAGAAAATGACCCTGATGTGTTAGGGCTTATAGCCACATCTCTGGCTCTTGGCACCTCTGATATCCCCTGGAATGGTCCCTTGGGAGCCCTGCGAATAGCAAAATTAGGAGAAAACTTCATTGTCAATCCCACCTATGAACAAAGAGAAAAACCAGAAATAGACCTATGCCTAAGCAGTATTAAAAGCGAAGATGAACTTTTAATAAATATGCTGGAAGGCGAGGCTCAAGAGACAGATGAAGAGATATTGTGTCAGACAGTCAGATTCGCCAAGCCCTATTTAGAAAAACTCATTAGGTTCCAAGAAGAAATTATTGAAAAAATAGGGAAGAAAAAAATCAAACTGCCCCAAAAGCCAAGAGACCAAAAACTAGAAAATGAAATAAAGGGCTTTCTAAAAGAGAGATTATCCTCTCTCATTTTTACAAAAGAGGGAGATGAACAAATAAAAAAAATAAGGGAAGAAATGTGGCTTTTTGTTGAACAAAGGCATCCCTCAATGGAGTTGGAGAAAAGAAATGAGGTAGAGGAAATCTTTGAAAAGGAGGTCAAACAAACAATTGAAGAGAATATTCTCAAAAATGAAAGGAGGCCCGACGGCCGAGGGCTAGATGAAATAAGAAGCATTTCCTGCAGGGCTGGAATTCTTCCCCGTACCCACGGCTCGGCTCTGTTTAAAAGAGGCAAAACAAGGTCTCTCTCTATCTTGACCCTGGGGGGACCCGGGGATATGAAACTGTTAGAGGGAATGGAAATTATCGGTAAAAAAAGATTTATGCACCACTACAACTTCCCTCCCTATTCGGTTGGTGAGGTAAGGCCCCTCCGCGGTCCAGGCAGAAGAGAGATTGGCCATGGTATGCTGGCAGAAAGGGCACTTCTCCCCATTATCCCTGATTTTGAAAACTTTCCTTACACCATAAGAATAGTTACTGAAATTCTTTCTTCAAACGGCTCCACCTCAATGGCTTCGGTTTGTAGTTCTTCTCTAGCCCTGATGGATGCCGGGGTCCCCATAAAGAGACCAGCGGCTGGAATATCTCTAGGCTTGATAAAAGGCAAAAATAGTTTTAAAATTTTAACTGATATCCAGGGACCAGAAGATCACTATGGAGGAATGGATTTTAAGGTAGCGGGAACCAAACAGGGAATAACGGCCATCCAGATGGATGTCAAGATTGACGGGATAAGCGAGGAGATTTTAAGAAAAGCCCTTGCTCAAGGAAAAAAAGCCAGATTAGAAATTTTAGAAAAAATGGAGGAGGTTCTGGACAAACCAAGGCCGAAACTTTCTCCGTTTGCCCCCAAAATCTTCTCCTTTCAGATTAACCCTGAAAAAATTGGGCTGGTTATCGGTTCCGAAGGGAAGACCATAAACCAAATTAGCCGGGAATGCAATGTCTCAATAGATATTGAGGAGTCAGGAAGGGTTTTTGTCACTGCTGAAAAGGAGGACTCTGCCAAAAAAGCCCTTGCCTGGATTAAAAATATTACCAGAGAAGCAAAGGTTGGAGAAATTTTTCAGGGAAGGGTAACCCGCATCCTGCCCTTTGGGGCAATAGTTGAAATTTTCCCGGGAAAGGAAGGGCTAATTCATATATCTCAATTAGCCCCCTATCGCGTAAACCGGGTTAAGGATGTGGTAAAAACCGGACATTTGGTCACCGTAAAGGTTATATCAATAGATGAACAGGGGAGGATTAACCTCTCTTTACAACAAAAAGGGGCTAAAAAAGCAAAAAAATGGACAAGGTAAACAGGCCAAAAACAAAAGAAGAACTCCAAAAAGAAGAAAGGGAAATAAGAGAGGAATTAAAAGCCATCTTGGCTCAAAAAGAAGAGTTAGAAAAAAGGAAGGAAAATCTTGTTAAGGAAATGAGCCGGTTAAGGAAAGAACTTGCTCCAATTTTGGAAATTGAAGAAGAGATTGAAAGAGAAAAGAAAAAAATTGAAAAGCAGGAAAAGACATCAGGTACCCCTGAAGAAAGAAGAGAGGTAGAAGAAAAAAGGTGGAAAATAGAAGAACAAAGACATTATACTGAAAGCCAACGCTGGGAGGTGGAAGAAAAAATTGGCAATATAAGTAGAGAAATAGGAAAAAATAAAATTGCTTATCAAAAATTACTAGAACGAAAGGAGGTCTTAGAAAAAAAACTAAAACTGGTTTTAGCAAGAGAAGAATATCTGCAGATTATAGCCAGGATTAAAGAAATTGAAGAAGACCTCAAGCAGTTAGGGAAAAGGATAGAAAAGCTTACCAGAGAAAAAAGGGTATTCAAAAAGGAACTAGAGGCAATGGAAAAAGAGAGAAAAAAAATAGAATCCTCAATCAAAGAAATCGAACAAAAAGAAATAAGAGCCCTGCCGGCAGAAAGAAGAAAAATAGAAACAGAAAGATGGGAATTGGAGAGAAAAAGAAAAGAAATAATAGAAAAGGAATGGGAAATTACAAAACCCCAATCAGAGAAAGAAAAAGAATTAAAAAAACTGCAGGCCGAGTACCAAAAACTGGTTGAGGAAGAAGAGGCATTGGAAAGAAGGAAGAATGAGTTAGAATTAATCCTGGGAATAAAAAAAGCAGTGCCCAGGCAACCAAAGGTGGTTATTAAAGAAGAAGCAACGCCTGCGCCACCACCTCCTCCTGCGCCTGCACCGCCGCCATCACCGAAAAAAGCCGCGTCTCCGCCGAGAAAAGAAAAGGTCCAACCACCACCTCCTGTCCAGAAAGAAAGAGGTTTTGAAGAGATTATCAAAAGAATGGAAGAAATAGAAAAGAGAAACAAGTTGGAAGAACAAAAACCAAAAGAGCAATCAACGCTCCCAAAATAGGCCTATGAAAGAAAATAACTATCAAAACGAAGAGGAATTGGAAGAGATAAAGATAAGAACAATGAAGGAAGACATTGAAAGGGCAGTCCTTTCCAAAAAGAAAAAAAAGGAACAGGTGCAGACTCCTAAAGAAAAGATAGAGAAAAAGGAGAAAAAGGAGAAAAAGATAGAAAAAAAAGAGGAAGAAGAAAGGCAAAAGGAGTCGGAAGAAGAAAAGAAGTCGGAAATACCAGAGGAAGAAAGAATAAAAGAAGTAAAGCCGATCCTCCCTTCTTCTCCCTCAACTTTATCTCCAAAGACAAATGAACAACTAAAAGAAGAAATAGAAGAACTAGAGGAGAAATTAAAAGAACTCACTTTAGCAAAAGAAAAAATAGAGAAAAAGAGAGAAGAACTGCTGGCTGAAATAAGCGGTATAGATGAACAGATAAAAACAATCTCAGAGCAGGAAGAAGAGATAGAGAAGAAAAAAAAGCAATTAGAAAAAAGAGAGGAAGAGGCCCCTCTCCAAGAAAGAGAAAGAATTGAGAAAGAAAGATGGAAAATAGAAGACCAAAGACATATCATTGAAACCGAAAGGTGGGAGTTGGAAGAAAAAAGAAACAAATATAAAGAGACCCTCTTTCAAATCAATCCTGGATATTCAAAAATTTTAGAAGAAGAAAAAAGAATCAAAACATCAATAAGAAGGGCAAAACTCCAAATGAAAGTTAACAACCTTACAACGGAGAAAAAGAATATAGAAGAAAAAATTCACTCTCTAATAGAGGGAACACAGAAAATAAAAGAGAGGCTGAAAGCAATACAAAGAAACATTGCTCAAGCAGAAAAAAGAGAAAAAGAAATTGAAGACAGAATTAGGGAAATAGAAAAAAGAGAAAACACAGCCGAAGATGAAAAAAGAGTAGAAATAGAAAAGGAAAGATGGAATTTAGAAAAAGAAAGAAGGGCAAGAGAGAAAGAAAGATGGGCAATAGAAAAAGAAAAAGAGGGCATAGATTCTAAACTCAAAGAACTGCAGAAAAACTATCAGGAATTAATCAGGAGCAAAGAAAAATTAAATATCCAAATAAAAGAACTTCTCGCTGCTTTAGAAAGAATCGCCATGAGCCATAGGGCTTTGTAGCCCAAAAAGAAGAAAAATGATTTCTAAGGTCTATTCATCCTGCCTCCTGGGTTTAGATGCCCAAATAATTGAGATAGAAACCAATGTTTCCTATGGTCTCCGGCGATTTGAGATTGTTGGACTTCCAGATAAGGCAATTGAGGAATCAAAAGAGAGGGTGGGAACAGCAATTGAATCATCCGGTTATCCTTCTCCCCATCATCAACCGGAAAGGATTCTTGTCTCTCTGGCTCCGGCTGATATAAAAAAGGAAGGTTCAATCTATGACCTACCTATTGCCCTATCTTATCTTTTGGCAGATAACAAAATTAAATTTTCTCCAAAAGACAGATTATTTCTCGGTGAACTTGCCCTTGATGGGAGATTAAGGCCCATCAAGGGAACACTGTCCTTTGCCCAATTAGCCAAAGAAAAGGGCTTTTCAGAACTAATCCTACCAGAAGAAAACGCTCCCGAGGGGCAGATAATAAAAGGAATAAAAGTAGTTGGCCTAAAAACCCTTAAGGAGGTAATTGACTATCTGGAGGGTAGAAAAGAAGCTCCAAGCCAAAACATAAATCCCAAAGAATTCCTTTTTGAACAAGACAACATCATTGACATAGGATACATTAAGGGTCAAGAATATGCCAAAAGAGCCCTTGCGATTGCTGCCGCAGGCAACCACAATCTCTTGATGATAGGTCCGCCGGGAACAGGAAAGACCCTACTTGCCAAGGCAATAATCTCAATTCTACCTCCTCTTTCCTTTGAGGAAGCATTAGAGGTTACAAGAATCTACAGTGTAGCCGGTCTTTTGCCTCCAGGCAAGGCTATTATGAGCCAAAGGCCCTTCCGTTCTCCTCACCACAGTTCTTCTGAGGTGGCTTTAATTGGAGGGGGGAATCCACCTCGGCCCGGAGAAATCACCTTGGCTCACCGCGGTGTTTTGTTTTTAGACGAATTTCCAGAATTCCACCGTGATGTATTAGAATCCCTAAGACAACCAATTGAAGAGGGAAAAATTATTATCCTAAGGGCAAAACACTATTCTTCATTCCCAGCAAAATTTATGCTGGTAGCCGCGTCTAATCCCTGTCCCTGTGGATATCTTGGCAGTCCGGAAAGAAAATGCACCTGCACCATATCTCAAATCAGAAAGTATAGAAGAAAACTATCAGGGCCCTTAATGGACAGGATTGACCTGTTTATAAATGTGCCCCATGTAAGATATAAGAAGTTAAGCAGCCAAGAGGAAGAGGGATATAGTCCAAAAATAAGAGAAGAGGTAATTAAGGCAAGGGAGATTCAAAAAGAAAGATTCAAGGGAGAGAACTTTTTTGTTAATTCTGAAATACCCATCTCAAAAATAAAAAGATACTGCCCTATTGACAGCCGTTGTCAAGACCTCTTAAAAAGGTTTGTGGATTCAGGCAAGTTATCAGCCCGGGGTTATCATCGGGTTCTCCGGGTTTCCCGAACCATTGCCGACCTAAGCGGCTCTGAGAAAATATCATTTGAACACCTTGCTGAAGCCCTTTCCTACAGAGCGAAAGATATCTATAATCCTTAATAAATATACCCTCTAATGCGGGGGTCGCCTACTTTTAGCCGGCGCCAGTTCATTCTGCCAAATTTGCAGTAGTTCATCTCAGAAATAACCAAGGTATCCCCCTCTACCTGTTCAACATAAGCCACATGTCCCAGGGGATGGGATGTTCTTAAAGAAATTACCGCCCCTACCTTGGGTGGACAGGTACTCCCCTCGCAAACCTTAAATCCGTCTCTTTTAGCACTCTTTAGCCAGTCAATGGCATTCCCCCAATAACGGGGAATGGATCGCTTATGGGCAACCCACCAGGTGCAATAACCCCAGGGGTAATAATTCTTAAATGGAGAAGATCTGGAAATTCTTACAAGCGTCTTATTTTGAGAGCCGGCCTGAGAAGGCATTTTCCCTCCGGGAATAATTAACAATTCCTGCAAAAATAATTGGCTACCATCTTTAATGTTGTTGAATTCAGCAATTTTTTGGGGGTCAGCATTATATCTTTTGGCTATGTCCTCAAGACGGTCCCCCTTTTTGACCAAATACAGGACACCGTCCACCGGCAGAATAGTCAGTTTTTGGCCTACCCTAAGTCGAGAGGTTTTAAGGTCGTTTGCCCAAATGATTGTCTGAGAAGAAATGCCAAAATGTTTGGCAATAGACCAAATGGTATCTCCCTTTTTGACAATATACTCCTGAATTTCTTTCCTTTCTTCTTGCCCGGAAAGTAAAGCCAGTGATTGGGGATGAAATAGATAAACAGGAGAAGTGCCTTGTAAGCTCGTTTTCTGAGAAAACAATAATTGGGAGGCCTCGAGAGGATTGGCTATCTCTTGATTCAAGAAAAGATCTGCCTTCGCTTCTTGATTAGGATAAAAAGCCAGAAAGGAATTGTCTTGTCCTTTCGGCAGGGGGCTGATAAGCAGAGAAACAAATATGACCGCTGAAAACATTCCAAAATAGAAAAAAGGATTTTTGAAACACATAAAATAAAGATGCCTAAATTCTATTTTCACCTAAAACAAACAAAATGTCAAGCCTCGTGTTATAATTGTAGTTAAGGAAATTCCAATATCCAATTTCCAAAAAACCAAAATTCAGCGCAAAGCTCAAAGCGCAAAGCGCAAAACTACAGCTTAAAGCGAAAAGCAAAACCTTTCTTTTTTAGCTTTAAGTTTTACGCTGTAGCTTTGCCTTTTGCGCTTTACGTTTTACGCTTGAATGTTGTTTTGGTCATATGGAATCAATAAGAAAGATAATAAAAAAATATGGGATAACGCCCTCAAGGCAGCTGGGCCAGAATTTTTTGATTGATAAAAATGTTCTGAGAAAAATAATTAAGGCGGCTGACCTCAAGGCAGATGATATTGTCTTGGAAATTGGTCCTGGAATTGGTTCCATAACCAAGGAACTAGCAAAAAGAACAAAAGAGGTTATTGCTGTAGAAAAGGACCCAAAAATGACCGAGGCGCTAAAGGAAAACATAAAAGGAACAAAGAATGTCAAAATCCTAACAGGAGATATCCTAAAATTCAAACCCTCGGACCTCGGTCTTCAAACCTTCAAGGTTGTTGCCAATATCCCCTATTATCTCACTTCTCACCTAATTAGAAAACTCTTGGAGGCAAAAAATCCACCTGAATTAATGGTCTTGGTAGTTCAAAAGGAGGTGGCTCAAAGAATTTGCGCCAAGGCGCCGAAAATGAATCTCTTGGCAGTTTCTGTCCAGTTTTATGCCCAGGTCAAAATTGTTTCCTATGTCTCAAAAAATTCCTTTTTGCCCAAGCCAAGGGTTGACAGCGCTATAATCAAAATAAAGCCAAGACCTCTGCCCAGTGCTCTCCCTAAATCAGACCTAAACAAATTTTTCAGGATTTTAAAAACTGGTTTCTCTCAACCGCGAAAGCAACTGCTCAATAGTTTGTCTCAAGGGCTAAACATGGACAAAGAAACAATTAGAACCTGGCTCTTGGAAAATGGAATTCAGCCAAGCCAAAGACCAGAATCCTTGAAAATTGAGGACTGGATAAATTTAACAAGATGCTGTAAACTGTAATTGTTAAACCGCCTTGGTAACAAATTCGCTGAGGCATCTTGCCTCGGGGAGCACGAAGTCGCGGTAAGTAGTAAAAAGAAATTTATTACCAGGCGCTTCTATATCTCGCCGAGCCTCACAAACCTTTTTCCGAAGCGCAATTTCCTTCTGGGGCTCGGCTGCGATATGCTCCACCTCAACAAGATGCCTCAGCAGAGAAAAAATTGTCAAAAATTGTTACTGAAGTGGTTAGATGGTATATGTAAACTAAAATAGAGAAATTAGGTTATTGTTCGCTATGAAAAAACTATTATTTTTAATTTTTACCTTAGGGATTCTGGCTTTCCCCCTGACAGGAATAGCAGCAAGGACCTACACCGCAGTTTCAAGCGCTGGTGTAACCTACACCGTAGAATATGAAGGATTGGTTCCCTGCGGCAAATGTGTAAAGGTCAGCGGCTTGGGCATAGACACAGAGCACGGGTGCAATGCTGAGAAAAATAAATACATCCCCTGCCAGTTTTGCCACTTCTTTGTGATGTTAGATGCAATCCTAGATTTCATCTTCCAGATATCAATAGTAATTGCCGCTTTAATGCTGGCTTTTGCTGGTCTACTTTACATTATGTCAGTGATGGAATTTTTGCCCGGTGGCCCCCAAACCCTTAGCCAGGCAAAGTCAATCATTGGTTCGGTTTTTCTCGGGCTTCTTATTATCTTTGGCGCCTGGGTGATTATCAATATCTTCTTCCAGCTAATCGGGGTAAGTCATTGGACAGGATTAAGTAGCGGCTGGTTTAAGGTCAGTTGCCCTATAAAACTATAAATTACCTTTGATGCCTTAAAATCATCAAGGCGCGGACCTTTTTTGTCTGATTGCCAGGAGCTTTTGGCTCTGGTTCTGATTCATAAACTGGTTCTCCTACCAGAGTGGGAATGCAGTTTGTATTTCCTTTTGGTTTTTCAAAAAACTCACAGGTGCCAGTGGCATTTTCATCGGTGTTTAAAAGAACTGCCCCACTGCCGTCTCCCCCAAAACTGAAAGAAACAATGTTTTCAAAAACGGGTCGAGAATTGCTAAACCTTATGCTGGTGGTGGCTGAAAGGTCAATCCATTTGCCAATAGTGGTGGTTGTCCAGGAACCGCCTTTGCAGTTAAATCTGTCATAAAAGGTAATCTCCACGCTCCCTTCTGCCTTGGAGACAATCAGGGAAGAAAGGGTGCTTGTCCCAAGAGGAGGATAATTATAGCTATGAGTGGTTGAGGCAGAAAGGTCAGGGATATTTTCAGAAGAGTAGGCACATCTTCCCTCATAACCAGGGTCAGAAAATAAAACTGTTTGAAAAGAAGAAGCGAACTGGACGGACTGGGTGATATTGTCAAAATAGGGATTTGTGGCACTTAGGTCAGGAATGTCAAGTTGCGTATAAAGAGGTCTAGTCGGGCAGATGGTTTCTGTTGGAGCAGTGGTTCTCGGGCAAAGATAAACCCCGGGTCTGTTCCACAAAAAATAAACTGATTTTACATCAGAAAGAGGAGAAGTGAGAATACCTCCTGAATTTTTAACCCTTTTTTCACTGCCCCTGAATTCTGTCTCATTATAAAGATAGACCGCTAATAAAGAACTGGGAGGACTGACAAATTCAATTCGGTCAATGTTAGAATAAGACATAGTATCAGTAGTGTCATTGATAAAATGTCTTTCTCCGTTGGTTTCTATTAAATAAATTCCTCCTGTTGGTTCGGCTTCTTGAAGAGATAGTCCCAGGAGTTTTGGGTTTATGGTGTATAAAATCAAATAAGAGAAAAGAAAAACAAGAAGCCCTAAAAATGCTCCTCCTATTTTTTCTTTTGCCTGCTCCTTTTGGTTGACATCTCCCCCTGAGGTAAGATACAAAAAGCCAGCCCAGACAAGAACACCTAAGGCAACTATGCCCATTATTCTAATTGCCAGATTAAAAAGATACTTTACATACTGGGCAAAGGTAGTGCTGGTGCCTGGGGTTAGGGCATGGGGAACATTAGGATAATTTACCTCTATGCCAGCGGCAAGAAGAAAAATGGGTATAAAAAGCAGAAGCAAGATTATAAACAGAGACCTTTTCATTTTATTCTGGAAGAGGAAAGATTACCAAACTGCTGGGACAGGTAGAGGGATTGTTGGGGTCGCATACCTCAGTGGGCAAACGGGTAACACAGCGAGAGGAATCAATCTCATAACCGCTTCCTCCTTGATAGGTAAAGCATCGACAACGGCCCTCAAGATTCTTATCGCTTGCCAAGACAACCCCTCCAGTCCCACTGATTCTAAGAGACCTTATTTTGTTATCCCAGCCATGCAGGTCTACCTCCATAGCAACTGTAGAAGAGCTAATGCCATAGTCCCAGGTATCTGCCCCTGGAAGGCAGTTCTCTTTGTCAAAAAAGGTAATAATACCTGAAACCTGCTTGTCGGGGTCGCGTAATGTAACTATGAGCGAAGAAAGCTCGTTTTTGCCAATGGGAGGATCGTTGTTGAAACTATCATTGTTATTAAGGTCATCAATATGGGCAACCCAGCCTACGGGGGTGGTGGTGCCGTTTGGTACTAATAAAAATGGGCAGCCATTTTCACTTGTATAATTGCTCTGGTCAAAAAGGATTACTATATAGTATCCACCACTTGCTGGCTCTATAATCTGAATGGACTCTATTTCATTGTCGTAGGTTCCGGAACGGTAGGAATACTGGCTTAGGTCAGCAATGCTGGAGACAGTGTAAAGGGGCCTGCTAGGGCAAATGTACCAATGGGGGTCCCCAACATTAATGGTTTCAGGGCAAAGATAGACCCCGGGTCTGTTCCAGAGAAAGTAGACTGATTTTACATCATGAACGAGATTTACAGAACTGGTGCTATGACTCCCCTTATCTATAATCCTCTCCTCATTCTCCCTGAAACCCTCCTTGTCATAAAGATAAACCGCTAATAAAGAACTGGAAGGGCTAACAAATTCAATTTGGTCAATATTAGAATAATCCATCTTGTCAGTGGTGTCATTGACAAAATATCTCCTGCCTGCGCTGTCTATTAGATAAATTCCCTGTTCCGGCTCTATTGTTTCAGGACCCCATTTTACCAACTGGGGGTTAATGGTATATAGAATTAGATAAGAACTGATAATAATTGCCAGACCCAGTAAACTGCCGATTATCTTTCTTTTTGCGTCTTCCATCTGGGAGAGATTTCCTGCTGAGGTAAGATAAAGAAAGCCAGCCCAGATAAGAACACCCAAGGCAATTATCCCAGAGACCGTAATGCTGAAATTAACCAGATACTTGACATACTCAGGAAAGGTGGTAGTAGCAGTGGGAGTGGCAACACCGGGTACACTGGGATATTCAATCTCTGTGCCGGTGGCAAGCCCTGGTAAGGGAAGGAAAAGGATAAAAAACAGAACTATGAAAAGGTTTTTTTTCATTTTATTTGTGGTTGCTAACCGCTTTGGTAACAAGTCTGCTGAGGCATCTTGCCTCGGGGAGCACGAAGTCGCGGTAAGTGGTAAAAAGAAATTTATTTCCAGGCGCTTCTATATCTCGCCGAGCCGTTCATACCTTTTCTGAAGCGCAATCCTCCTCCGGGGCTCGGCTGCGATATGCTCCACCTCGACAAGAATGCCTCAGCAGAGAAATCATCAAGAATTGTTAATGAAGTACATTTTTATTGAAAATAAGGTATTGCCCTGGCTGATTTTGGTCTTACATTTGTGTTTACCGGGTCATAAATTGTGTTGGGCAGATTGCGGACGCAGTTTGTCTCATCAATATCCTTGGGACTGAAAAATTGACACCTGCCTGTCTTGGAAGAAGCAAAGGGATCCTCTTCGGTCATTAAAACAACCGCAGCCGGGCCAATAATTTTTAACGACCTTGTGCTTGTGGCAGAAAGACCTATGCTGGTATAAGGATAGGAAGAAGCAGCAACAGAGGTGTAAAGGGTCTCAGGCAAACAGCCAGCATCTTCGTAAAAATCAATCTTCCCTGAAACCCTCTTCCCTCTTTCATAGGTGAAGACCACAATTGAAGAAAGGGTGCTTGCTCCAATCGGAGGATTGTTGGTATCGCCATAGGCAAGGTCAAGGTCGCCAACAGAATCAAAAACAAAGGGACAGGCATTATCACTTACATAACCGGGTTTTTCAAAAAGAATGGCATAATACTTGGTAGTAGAAGAATTTCTTATTTGAATTGACCTTGTTTTGTTGTCAAAATTGAATTTAGCCAGGTTATCAATGCTTTGGGAGGCATAAATAGGTCTGGTGGGACAAATTTCCTCATTGGTGGTAGTAGAGCAGAGATAAACCCCTGGCTTATTTGCTAAGAAATAGACCGATTTTACATTATGAACGGTTCTTACATAACTAACCCTATATCTGCCGGCGTTTATCACCCTTTCCTCGCTTCCCTTAAAGCCCTGATTATCATAAAGATAAACTGCCAATAAGGAACTGGCCGGGCTTAAGAATTTAACCTTAACAATATTAGAATAGGAAAGTTTTTCAGCAGTGCCCCTTATAAAATATCTTTTGCCGTTGTTGTCTATCAAATAAATTCCCTGTTCCGGCTCTGCTCTTCCCAGTGTCCACTCTACAAGGTCAGGATTAATAGTAAATAAAATCAAGTAGGAACTCAAAATAATTATTAGCCCCAAAAGACCAGCAACTATTTTTCTTTTCGCCTCCTCAACCTGATCCATATTTCCTGCTGAGGTAAGATAAAGAAAGCCAGCCCAGATAAGAACACCCAAGGCAATTATCCCAGAGATAATAAAACCGAGATTGACCAGATACTTGGCATACTCAGGAAAGGTAGTAGCGGGAGTGGGGCTAGTAGCATGGGGCACGGTTGGATAACTAACCTCGGTCCCGAAACCAAAAATAGGGACCAGGAAAGGAAGAGCAAAAATGAGAAAATGAAGTTTCTTCATAATTCCTTAATTAATACCTCTTTAGGGAACCCATTGACAGCAATAGTAGTCCTCTAAATAATTCTTGATGGCATCCCAGCAGTCACTGCTGTCTTTATTGTTATAGCAGGCTTTTCTTTGGTTTGAGGTTAATTCCCCGCTGTTGTAGGGATAGGCATTGAGGCAGGAGCCGGGATGACAGGTAGTTGCATTATAGGCAGCAGCAGGAATAGGGAAGTCAGGTAGGATAACCAGTTTACCAGAGTATTCCAGGTGTAAGCCTGTTCTGGCGCCAAAAACCCTATTCCTTATCTTCCCTTCTTTAGAGGCGAAGGAAAATCCGGTAAAGCACTTTTGCAATCTTTCTCTGGCGAGATTTAGTTTGTCCAAAATTTTACAGCGCTTGAGTACTTCTACCTCATTGAGAAAGTTATTTTGGTGGGTAGGAAGGCGTCCTAAACCGGTGAGGATGTTATTATAATCAGTGGAAATGGCGTTAAAGTTGCCAACCGCGGCATTATAATATCCATTGGAACTACTATAGTGACTTGCCACAGAACTATTCGCACTGGCAATACTGTTAAAGGGACAGATATCGCTCCCAGTGCAGGTTTCGCAGTCGCAGTAATAGCGAGATTTTGGGCTGCAAGTAGCCTCTGGGGGGGGATTGCAACAGGAGCAACACTCACCGGCTGTTGGCGTGCAAGGTGAGGTGCAAAGAAGGGAACAGTTATCTACACAATCCTCTGAATTGTTAGAGCCCTTACTGGTAAGGTCAATCAATTGGTCAGGACCTTCCACATAATATATCTCACAATCGGTTGTGGTGCTTATTTTATCTATGGTGGTAGTGGAGTGATTTGTGGTCCTAGGATTATTATCCTCATTATCCTCATCATATACACCATATTTATCCCCGGTTATCTCTTTAATCTGCTTATTAACATTTACAATTCCCCAAAAGGCATGCTCTCTGGCATCAAGGGCATTGTCTCTTATGGAAACTACCTCATTATAAAAATTATCAAGATGAGAAATGGTATTAGTGGCAAGTTTTTCTGCCTGGTCAACTGTTTGCCCAATAGGGATAAGGCCCTTGGGAAAGCCGTGCTCTAAGGTCTTATCAATGGTGCATTTTTCTTTTTTGAAAATAACTGGTTCTTCAAGATAGTTTTCATTGAGATAAAAGGTGGCAGGGTCGCCGTCAAAAACAAACTGCTCCAGTCCATTTTCTATTCCGCATATCCTACCCTCGGTTGAGGTAGAACAGGAATTGCAAACTCCATTGGTATCAGTGCTATTGCAATTGGATCTCCAGCAGTATTTGGTAATGTCATATTGGCTTCCTAAATATGCCTGGCTGGTAATTATTTTCTCATGAGAGTGTTCTTTTTTGATGCGCAAGAACTCCATTAGGGTAAGCCGGTCGCCATAGGGAGATTTCATCTTTTCTTCACCTTTTTCCAGCTTCTCAAGTTCTTCTTTAAGATAGTCAATATGTGCCTTCAGCCGGGTTATTCCCTCATTAAAGGGCATAAAATTGGGGTTCACCCTTGGGTCCATATTTGGGTCATAATACCATAGGTCTATTGTTGGGTCAGCGCCAAAAATAAAAGCCCGAATTATATCCCTCTTTTTGTTAATCTCCTTCTCCCAGTAAAGGATACTAGGAATGGTGGAGGTGATATCATTAATATCATTAGGAAGGGTTGTATTTCTGAGGTTCTCCATCGCGTTTCTGTTAGGACAGGGGTCATCAGAACAGCTGCAATTGCAGGTGCATGACCCACAACCACTGCTATCACAGCATTTATTACAATGGGAGCAGGCACAGTTGTGGGCATCTTCTTTTAGATCCTCGGCATGATCTCTCAGATTCTTGGCATAGGTGTTTAGATGGGAGATTTCTGTTTTCAGGTTTGAAGGCACCAGCGTTGAAGTAAGAAGTTCCAGGTCATAGATATGGGCCTTTAGTATCTCGGATTTTCTTTTTAGGGCTGATAAGAGGTTTGCCAGGCAGTCATAGCGGTCCTTGTTTAAGAGAATCCCTGATTTATTTCCATCTGAATCATAGGTGTAACAAAAACGGAAGTCGGAACTGATTGAGAATATCTTTGTGCTGGAGGAATAGTAGTAATGGGTAGTGGTAGAGTCAAAAAAGGTGGTGGTTCCGACCAGCAAGGTGCTGGTAGGAAGAGAAAGAGCAGAGGTTGAAACCAAGGGAGAATTGTCCACTGGTTCTGGTTTTAAGGGCTCTTCGCTTTGGCAGTCCAGAAGTTCTATTGAGGGATTAGGAGGAGAGGTAAATCTGAAACAGGAGATGTTTTCCGCGACAATTCTTTCAACCAGGGTGCCCAGGGGAATTTCAACAAAGGTACTGGTAGGAAGTGAAGGCGAGGGACCAGTAGAAGTAGAAGTAGGTGTTACCTCTCCGATTGAAAGAATAACCAGTTGGGGATTAATAGTGGTTAATATAACATAGGCGGCAAGAAGAATAATTAGTCCTAAAAGCCCGGCAATGACCCTTCTCCCTGCCTCTTTTTTCCTCTCTGGATTATCAATAGAGGTAAGATAGATAAAGCCAGCCCAGAAAATAACTGCCAGGGCAATAATTCCTGAGAGAGCCAGCCCTAAATTAAACAGGTATTTGACATAAACAGGGAAAGGGGTGCCAGAGGTCGGTGGAGGAGCAGTTCCTGGTACATTAGGGTAGTTAATCTCGGTTTCTACTCCAAAAGCCAAAAGCGGACTCAAAACAAGAAAAAGAATAAAAAAAATGGAAATTGCTTTTTTCATTCGGTTAAATTAAAATAAACAGAAAGGGTCCAGGAAGGCATAATCGTCCCCCAATAGGGAATTATCTCATTAACAAAAGGGGTTAAAAACTTGAGGTACCTACTGGTAAACAGTCTTCTTATTATACCCGTTGGGCCCTTCCCCTTGCTCCTTAAACCGCTTGTTTTTCCTTTTCTCAAAAACAGCCAAAGCCCAATGGTAATTGCTCCCACAAAATCAAGAATACCAAAATCATCCAAGCCAAACAGAAGCAAGAACCACGGCATAGCATCTAACATTACTGCCCAGGGCAACATTATGATGGTCTCAGGGGTCAGCGGTGGAAATTTAAACATCTTTCTTGTATTCTTGGAAATTGTAGCATATAATAAAATTGATGAAAAGCCCAATTAAAAAATCTGTCTCTCTATTTATTCTGTTGCTGGTTTCTCTTTTTGTATTTCTTCCGTGTGCTGCTGAAGCAGGGCCACTAGATTGGATAATGGGAGCAGCAGGAGCAGTAGGAGGAATAGTAGGAGGAGCAGTAGAAGGAGCAGCAGGCAATTTAGCAAACGCCATTATTCAAGCCATTGCCAATTTAGTCATCTTGGGAATCGGAGCCCTTCTGGGTTTGGCTTATGCGGTTCTCCAATGGGTAATCAATCCTAAGTTTTTGATGAATATGACAATGACCGGTCCGGACAATCCTCTTGTCTATAATGCCTGGGCATTTGTTAGGGACCTGGCAAATATCTTCCTTGTCCTTGGCCTGATTGTCATAGCCCTGGGAATTATTTTAGGAATCAAGGAATATGAGGCAAAAAGGACACTGCCGGTTCTTATTATCATTGCCCTTTTAATTAATTTTACCCCGGTTATCTGCGGATGGATTATTGATTTTTCAAATTATTTAATGAAGCATCTCTTAACAGGAGGGTTTAACAACAGTTTTGTCCAAGCCATAAGCAATGGCTTGCAAGAACAGGGAGGAAAAGATCCTCTAAAGGCAATAATTGACGCCTTGGTCTTTATCATTTTCGGCATTGTTGCCATTGTGGTAATAGTTCTTTACTGCCTTTTGTTTTTAACAAGATATGTCTTTTTGTGGATTTTAATCATTTTCTCGCCCATTGCCTTTGTTAGCCGGGTCTTTGGTCCAAACAGGTACATAAAGATGTTTTTCCCTGGATTTCTCTACTGGGACAACTGGTGGACCTCCTTTATCCAATGGTGTGTCATTGGTATCTTTGGCGCTTTCTTTATCTTTTTAGCAAACAAGTCAATGGTTGACTGGGTAATCACAACCTCTCCAGCACCAAGTATCCTTGCCGGGCTTTATAGATATATCTTTCCTATTTTCATTCTTTTGGTAGGTTTCTTCGCCACAATCTCAGCCGCTAGTGAAGGTGTAAAGATCTTGCCGGGAAGTGAGGCCATAGGAAAGATGGCTCAAACGGGCGCTAAATGGGCAGGAAAAAAGGTTGGAGAAGCAATGCCGGAAAAGGTAAGAAGAAAAGGAGAAGAGTGGGCAAGATATATGCCAAAGTGGACCCAATACGGAAAAGGAGAGGCAGGAGCCAAGGGATGGATGAAAAGAAGGCTAGGTCAGTTGGGAACAGTAGCCGCTTCTCCCTATATTGTGGCTAAACAGAGCCTTGGCAGGACACTCAGCGCCCCAGCCAGAATAGAAAAAGAGGATATATCCAGGACCTTTAGAGAAAACTCAGGCAAACCGGTTGAGGAACAATTAAAGGCATACAACAAACCTACTGCTACCAGGGGAGAACGGATAGGAGTCCTCCAGGCAATGATCCATGACAATAATTTGGACGACGCTAAAATGTTAATGAAGCCAGAAGAAAAAGAAAAATTTGAGGAGCAGATAAAAAGGGATATGGGCGAGGCGGCGCTAATAGGAAACCGAACTGCCTTTAACATAATAGCCAGAGCCAACCCCCATTATATCGACGATGTGGCTACAAAATTAAATTCAGAGATAAGAAAAAGAATGGGTATAACAGAGCCATCAAGAGAGGAACTTCTGAAGATAGCCCGGGAAAAAGGTAAAGAAAAGGAGTTAAGCAATATAGAAGAACTCCGAGAGAAAGGAGAAGAAAAGGAGGCAGAGAAACTAATGAACAAATTCATCAAGGAAAACTACTCCTTTATTCCTCAGATAATAAAGGGAATAAAGCCGGAGGCAGTAGGAGATATGAGTGCCGAATCTTTGGGTTTAGGAAAGGGTCCAGAAAAGCGAGCCGGGGAATCAGATGAAGAATTTAATAAGAGAAAAGAAAAATATGACCGGTCAGTCAAAGAGGTATGGGATGCAATCCACAAATACTGGCTACCAGAAAACAACGTTGCAGCAATCAAGATATTTAAGAAAATGTTTGCCGACAAGTATATGGAGGGAGCAAAAGAAAGGGGAACTATGTGGTATGTGGTCAATAATCCCACAATGGCTACCTATCTGACCTCTATGTTTGCCCCGGAATCCGGTCTTTTTGCCCCTGAAAAGATAAGCCTCCAGCAGATAAATGCCTGGCAGGATAAACTGAACCGCCTTAGTCCGGAGATTAGAAGTGCCTTTGAGGAGGCATTTAACCAACTGAAAGAAGAGCAAAGAAAGAATTTAGAAAAAGCCCTGAAGAAGAATCCGGAAAGATTGGCTAACGAGGAATTAAAGGATATAAGCGAGCAAAAAACATTGGAAGGCAAAATAGGAAAATTGGAAGATAAAATAAACAAATGGGCAACCGAAGACAAAAAGGGCCAGACCTAAAGAATTATTAGGTGAAGAAATTGTTTAATTTAATTTATTTATGGAAAAAGAATACACAAAGGAGGAATGGTGGAAATTGTACGAACAACTTCCCTCTGCTCTCCAGGAAGCAATTTTCTCCCAAGAGAACGCCAAAATATTTGCCCAAATCTGCCAGAGACATAATATCGCAGATAAAAGTCAAGCAATTGCCAAATATATAGGCAGGGTCCTGCTTGGACTTTTACCTGTTGAGGATTTTAGAATAAAATTGGAAGAGATACTAAACTTTGAAGAAAAATTAAGCAAAGAGGTTTTTCACGACATCAACCGATTTATCTTTCTGCCAGTTAAGGCGGAATTAAATCAGATCTATTATGGAATCCAGCCACCTGGTCCTAAACCTAAAAAAGAAGAGAAAGAATCTGAAGAGGCAGAGATAAAGCCACCTGAGCCGATTTCAGGACAACCAGAAAAACCGGAACCGAAAGTACCGGAGGTAGGTGAAAAAACCATAAGACAAACAGACCAATACAGAGAACCTATTGAATAAGCAAGCGAGAATGGGTATAATTTGAATTTGGCAAACCATCCTAATTCAAAACTCAGTGGAGAAAAATCCGAAATCCGAAATCCGAAATTCGAAACAATGACCAAAATTCAAAACCAAACCAAATCAAAAATCAAAAATCAAAAATCAAAATGCAAAATGAAAAAGAAAAATTCAAAGAGAATTCTTTTTGCATTTTAATCTTTCATTTTGATTTTTGATTTTTGCATTTTGCATTTAATTTTGAGCATTTGAACATTCGAATTTGTTTATCCCGCACCTTTTGATAGTTATTCAAGGTGAATAATTGATAATTTATTTAGTAATTTAATTGAAACCTCTTGTTGTTAAAGGAGAAAAGCTGCGGGATGAAGGATTTCGATATTCGAAATTCGAATTTGTAATATCACTATGCAATACGGAGTTCCACAATTTATTGAAATGGAAACAAAGATAGTAGGTCCGCTTACCTTCAAGCAGTTTCTCTTTGTGGCAAGTGGAGCAGGGCTGGACTTTATCCTTTACCTAATTTTAGGCAAAAAAAACACTGCCCTGTTTGTGCTTTTAGCCCTGCCCATAGCCGGATTTTTCCTTTTTCTTGCCTTTGGCAAGATAAAGGGCCGACCTTTCCCCACCTTTCTAAAAAATCTATTTGTTTATTACCTCAGTTCGCCGAAATTCTTTATCTTTAAGAAAAAGTCCTTTGGCTCTGATTTGTTTACCGAAACATTTGTCAGGTCATCCTCGCCATCTTTAGATCTGTCTAAAAGAAACCTGCCCCAAAAGACCTCCTCTGAAAACCGACTTCGTAATCTTTCAATCCGGGTTGAAACTGGTCGGAGACAATAAAAAATATGAAAACGCCAATCCAACACTTTTTGGAAATTAAGGACGTGAGAGAAAATATTGCCATCTTGAAGGATGGAAGTTTAAGGGCAATTTTATTGACCTCCTCGCTAAACTTTGCCCTAAAATCAGGCGAAGAACAGGAGGCAATCATATATCAGTTTCAGAACCTGCTCAATTCTCTGGACTTTTTTTGCCAAATTGTTGTCCACACCCAACGGTTGAACCTTACCGGCTATGTAGAGAAATTGAAAGAGTTAGAAGAGAATCAGCAAAACAAACTCCTAAGGGACCAGACAAAAGGATATCGGGAATTTATTGAAAGATTAATAGCCAGCGGAACGATTATGACCAAAAGTTTTTATTTAATTGTTCCCCTTTACCCGGTAGAGGTTGAAGGGCTTATGCTTAAAAAAGGTGAAAAAGAAAAAAAACTAAAGGGGCTGTCCTTAACTGAAAGCCAATTTCAAAAGTGCAAAACCCTCCTTCTTCAAAGAGTAGAATTTCTTTCTTTGGGGCTAAAAAGGTGCGGTCTGAACGCCATACTTCTAAAAAGCGAGCAAATAATAGAACTTTTTTGGAATCTTCATCATCCCAAAACAGCTGAAAGAGGTTATTTCCCGCCAATTCCTCCCCAACTAATAAGGTAATATGACTTTTATTTCTAAAATTCTTGAGTCCATAAAGAAAAAGAAGAAAGGTCCTGCCCTGGAAATGGAAGAGATAAAAGAAGAAGAGATGGCAATAGTTGACTTTATTGCCCCGGCCTCGGTTAAGGTTGAACCGGAATTTATCCAGTTAGGAGAGAGATTGGCAAAGTCGTTTTTTGTATTCTCCTATCCCAGGTATCTAAGTACTGGCTGGGTCGCGCCGGTAATTAATCTAAATTCACCTCTTCTTCTTTCTTTCTTTATCCATCCGATGCCTACTGGTTATGTTCTAAAGCAACTTATGAAAAAAACAACCGAGATACAGGCAGAACTGGCCGAAAGGGAAAAGAAGGGACTAATAAGCGATCCGAAGCTGGAAACCTCCTTTCGCGACATAGAAGACCTAAGAAGAAAACTTCAAACTGGCCAGGAAAGGATGTTCAGGCTCGGTGTTTACATAACCATTTATGGAGATACAAGGAAGGAAATCAGGGATGTAAAGACAATTATTAGGTCAATTCTGGAATCAAGACTGGTCTACATCAAGCCGGCCCTTTACCAGCAAAGAGAGGCATTTAACTCCTGTCTTCCCTATGGATTGGACAAATTAAAGATTCATACCTCAATGAACACCTCTCCCCTCTCTTCAATCTTTCCCTTTATCTCTTCTGACCTGAGCGCTAACGAAGGGATCCTGTACGGAATAAATCAGCACAACAACTCCTTGGTTTTGTTTGACAGATTTAATCTGGAAAATGCCAATTCTGTTGTCTTCGCTAAATCAGGCAGTGGTAAGTCCTATGCCGTTAAGTTAGAGATACTTCGCTATCTGATGTTTGGGGTAGAGTGCATTGTTATTGACCCAGAAAACGAATACAAACCATTAGCCGAAGCAGTTGGGGGCTCGTTTATCAACATTTCTTTGTCCTCACCAAACCATATTAATCCCTTTGACCTGCCGGAGAATATAAGGGAAGGTGAACTGCCAAAAGACGTCTTAAGGTCAAATGTTATCAATCTGGTAGGGCTGATGCGGCTGATGTTAGGCGGCTTGACCCCAGAAGAAGACGCGATTATGGACAGGGCATTGACCGAAACATACGCTATCAAGGATATTACCCCGGAAACCGACCCTTCAACCTGGCGGGCGAAAACCCCACTAATGGAAGACCTGGAACAGGTCTTGATGGGTATGGAAGGAGCAGATTCATTGGTAAAGCGGTTAAGAAAATTTACCAAGGGAACCTACGCTGACTTCTTTAACCAGCCAAGCAATATCTCAATGAATAAGCCCTTGGTTGTTTTTGGCATCAGGGACATAGAAGATGAATTAAGACCAATGGCAATGTTTATTATTATGAGGTATATCTGGAATAAGGTTCGCTCGGAATTGAAAAAGAGAATTCTGGTTGTTGACGAGGCCTGGTGGCTAATGAAAAGTGAAGACTCGGCTTCCTTTCTCTTTGGTATATGCAAAAGGGCAAGAAAGTATTGGTTGGGGGTAACAACAATTACCCAGGATGTTAGCGACTTTATGAGGTCAATCTATGGTCCGCCTATTATTACCAATTCGGTCATTCAATTTTTGATGAAGCAGAGCCCTGCCTCCATTGATATTCTCCAAAAGACATTCAATCTAACTGAAGCAGAAAAAGAATTTCTTCTGGGGGCAGCAGTTGGGGAAGGGCTTTTCTTTGCCGGGCCCAAACATGTTATGTTAAGGGTTGTCTCATCAGATATTGAGCATCAGATTATCACTACCTCACCTGAAGAACTTTTGAAAATAAGAGAAATGAAAAAATCAGAGAAAGAACTTAGGGATACGGCTGGATGATCACCCGTCGGTTTGGCTCCTTGCCAATGCTCTGGGTTGTCACATTGGGCATAGATGCCAATTCCAGATGAATTATCCTTCTTTCAGCCGGAGGCATTGGAGGAAGTTCTTTCTCGGTTTTGGTCAAAGCCACCTCTTGGGCAAGGGAACGGGCTAGCTGGCGTAGGTATCTGTCCTTTTTCTTCCGATAACCGGCGATGTCTAAATTAATGTAAAATTCCTCTTTAAGTTTTCTTCTCAAGATCGCCTTTAAGAGATGCTCAATCTCAAACAATACCTCCCCCCGTTGGCCAATAAGATGCTTGGCATCTTCTCCCTCTAAATCCAAAAAGATGGTCTGCTCGACTTGCTCTACCTTTTTGAGGGTAATATCAAGCCCTGATTTATTCAAAAATTGGCCAATAATTTCCTTTATCTTAGGAATTAGAATCTCCTTTTCCATAAACCATATATTGTTGTCCAATTGAGAATAGGGTTGTTGTTATCCAAAAAAGGCCAATAGCGCTGGGAAGGCGCCAAAGAATTAAAACCGTAAAAATGGGGAAGAAATAAAGCATCTCTTTTTGAAAGAGCTGGGTAAATCGGCTCATACTATCTTTTGAACCACCTTTTTTACTAGGAGGGGTAATCATTTTGGTCTGAAAAAATTGAAAAATGCCAGCCAAAATCGCCAAAGGGACTGATGGTTCTGCCAGGTTCAAGAGGTTTAAAAACATCGGTTCAATTTCTCCTGGGTTGGGAACAAAACTATAAAGATAAACCACCTGACCGGGAGTGGAAAATTTCCAAAAAACCTGGTAAAGAGCAATCAAAAGAGGAAGTTGAATTAGAAGAGACAAAAATCCTGAAGCAGGATTAATCTTCTCTTTACGATAGAGTTCCATAATTGCCTGACTTTGTTTGGCTAAATCACCCTTGTGTTTTCTTTGAATCTCTTGGAGTTTTGGCTGAAGAGCAGACATTGCCTTTTGGGACTTTAGAGAACTATGCATCAGGGGATAGAGAATCACCCGTACCACCAAGGTCAAAACAATTATACTCAATCCAAAATCATGGCCAGGTAGATAGTGATATAAAAGGACCAAACTATTATATAGTGGCTGGTATAGCAATATATGGTAAAGATAAATAATTAAATTCATTTTATTAGTTTTGCTTTGGCAAAAATTTTCTCAATTGCCTGCTTGAGTCCACTAAAGTCCATTCTTTCTGCTCCGGGCAGGGCAATAACAACTCCATCTACTGGTTTTATTTCATTCATTTTTAACTTTATTCTTATTATTTCTGAAATTCGGCGCTTCAATTTATTCCTAATCACCGCCTTTTTGGAAAGGTTCTTTCCTACAACAATGGCAAAGCGCGGAGATTCTAAATCATTCTTGACAATCTTCAAAAATAAAAAATTCTCTCTTACTGGCTTGCCCCTTGTCAAGACATTTTTTATGTCTTTGTTCTTCCTCAAACGATTTTCTCTCGGCAACATATCACTCAGACCGATATTCTCCATCTTTTTTTCTTCCTCCTTCTTGCCAACACTTTTCTTCCGTCCTTGCTTTTCATTCTCTTCAGAAATCCGTGGGTTCTTTTCCTTTTTCTCTTTTTTGGTTGGTAGGTGATGGACATAATTTAAAATTCAAAATGCAAAAATCAAAAATCAAAATGATAATCTTAAATCTCAAAATTCAAAATCAACATTCAAGCGCAAAGCTCAAAGCGCAAAGCGCAAAACTACAACTTAAAGCGAAAAGCGAAACCTTTCTTTTATAGCTTTAAGCTTTACGCTTTAGCTTTACACTTTGCGCTTTACGCTTTGGGTTTAAAAATAATTTTGCATTTTGAATTGTCATTTTGAGATTTGCATTTTGCATTTTATCAATTTTATAACATATTATGCTCCAAAAAAACACCTTTAAAGGGGGATGTTGCCGTGTTTTCTGATAACCCGGGGTTCTCTTTTATTCAAAAGGGACTCTAAGGATTTGACCAAAACAGTCCTTGTGTCTTTTGGATTTATAATTAAATCAATCTTGCCCAATCGCGCCGCTTCATAGGGGTTCAAAAATTTCTCTTTTAATTCCTTGATTTTTTCTTTTTCCAGGACTTCCGGGTTCTTGCTTTCTGAAATTTCTTTTTTGAAAATAATTTTCACTGCCTGTTCTGGTCCCATTACCGCAATCTGAGCCCCAGGCCAGGAAATCACACTGTCATAGCCCAGGCCCTTTGCCGCCAAGGCAATATAAGCACCACCAAATGCCTTTCTTAAAATCAGAGATATCTTGGGAACAGTGGCTTGGGCATAGGCGTATAAGACCTTTGCCCCATGCCTGATAATCCCTTCCCATTCCTGCTCCTTGCCAGGTAAATAGCCCGGACAATCGACCAGGTTGATAATAGGGATGTTAAAGGCGTCGCAGAATCTTACAAACCTTGATATCTTGTCAGAGGAGTTAATATCTAAAACGCCAGCCAAGACCCTTGGCTGGTTTGCCACCACCCCTACGGTATGTCCATTTAGCCGGGCAAATCCCACTATTGAATTTTGGGCAAACTCCGGCTGGACCTCAAAAAATGAATCCTTATCAAAAATCTCTGAAATCACCTGCTTCATTTCATACCCCTTTTTCTCTTCCTCGGGGACAATCTCCAATAATCTAATCCTTTCCCTTGTCTCAAGAAATCCTGAAATTATGGCTTTCTGCTCTGGAGGATTTTCTAAATTATTCTGGGGCAGATATGAGAGAAGTTTCCTTACCGCTCGGAAACAATCCTTTTCACTCTCAAAAATAAAATGGGCAGTCCCAGATTTTTGAGAATGACAGACCGCTCCTCCCAGGTCTTGGGCTGAAATTTTTTCTCCAACAACCTTACTAATCACCTCGGGTCCTGTGATAAACATAAAGGAGATTCCCCTGACCATAAAGACGAAATCAGAAAGTCCTGGGCCGTAGCAGGCTCCGCCGGCAGAAGGACCGACAATTATTGATAACTGAGGAATTACTCCTGAGGATTTTACCTGCATCCTGAAAATTTCGCCATAGGCATCCAAAGAGGCAACCCCTTCCTGAATTCTGGCTCCTCCTGAGTCGTAAATACCGATAATAGGACAGCCGGTCTTTAGAGCCAGTTCGTAAACGCCTAAAATTTTCTTCCCATGGGTCTCCCCCAATGTTCCGCCGATCTTTGAAAAATCCTGGGAAAAAACATAGACCTGCCTCCCTCTGATTTTCCCAAACCCGCAGATTACCCCGTCTCCGGGGCATCTCTTTTTATCTAGCCCAAAAGAAGAAATTCTGGTTTCAGCAAAAGGATTTAACTCAACAAAGGTTTCTGGATCCAAAAGCACCTCTATTCGCTCTCGGGCAGTCATTTTCCCTTTTTGGTGTTGCTTCTCAACTGTCTCAGGCGGCTCCAAGGCATTTAAACGTCTTTTTAGTTCCTTGTTTTCTTTTTCAAAAGCCATAGTTAAGTTATCTAACTTCTTCAGTAATTTCTGCTGAGGTATCTTCCCTCAGCAAACTTGCTACCAAAGCGGTTAGCAACTACAAATTAGGTTAAAAATCAATCTGTTTCTTTAACTGCCTGATTATCTTCTTCATTAATTTTTTATTCTCAACCTCCTTTCCTGTCTCTATTTTAAGGGATGTGGCTTTATTTTCCAGGTTTTTGGGAAATCTGTCAAGATTGGTATTTAGCCCAATGCCCATTACAGAAAACAAAACCCTGTTTCCTGAAAGCCTGTTCTCTGTTATTATACCACAAATTTTTTTTCCTCCTACATAGACGTCATTGGGATATTTTATAAATGACTCAAGATTGAAGTCCTCTTTCAAAATTTTAGCCACTGAGAAGGCAGAAAGAATTGTTAAGGTTTCTGTACTTTCAATCTTCAAACTAGGCAGAACAATGGAAAAATAAAGTCCACCCCTTGGAGAATACCAGAAATTTCTCTTTCTGCCATAACCAGAGGTTTGCTCCTCTGCCAGGATGACTGTCCAAGGCAAGGGCTTTTTCAATTTCTTGGCAACCTTTTGGGTTGAATCTACCTTTTTAAATGTCTTAATAGTTAGTTTCATTTTATAATTGCCAAAACATCTCCCTTTTTTACTATGTCTCCTTCTTTGAAAAAAATTTTTTTGACACTTCCTGTTTTTTCAACAAGAATTTCGTTTTCCATCTTCATAGCCGAAAGAACTAAAAGCACATCTCCTCTTTTTACCTCTGCTCCCTCTTTTTGAAAAATCTTGATAATCTGACCGGAAATTGGAGCCAAAACCTTTTCTTGGCCGAAATCCCCTTTAAGGGATTCTACCCTTTCCTTTTTATCCTCTTCTTCTCCTTCTTTGAAAAAGAACTCCTTCCCATTGACCCTTATCAAAACGCCCCCTTCTTTTTCCAAAATCTCAACATCAAAATTTTTCCCGAAAAGTTCAAATCTCATCTTCTTGAAAAAAATTTGTCCTCTCAGCCATCTGCCAAGAAGAAATCCCTCTTGTCCTTGTTTCCTTTCTTTCAAATCTCCTAAAAAACTGATAAACAATTTTTGCCACCTCTTCTTCTGAGGGAACCCTCTCTGGGACAATTTCTTTCTTCTCCTGAAAAGCGGAGATATCTTTCAAGATACTGCTTTTTTCAATAAAGTCAGTAAAGTAGTTTCCTGTCAAGAATCTTTTATCTTCCAATAGGGCATTGAAAAAGGGGATTGTTGTCGGCACTCCCTTGATAGAGAACTCCCTCAACGCCCTCTTTAATCGGGAAATGGCTTCTCCTCTATTTTGACCAAAAGAGACCAGTTTTGCCAGAAGAGAGTCAAAATAGGGATAGATTTTTTGACCCTTATGCAAAAATGTGTGAAGGGAAATTCCTGAACCAGTTGGCGGAGAATACTCGGTAATCTGTCCACTTGAGGGCACAAACCCCTTAACTGGATCTTCAGCCAAAATCCTTGCTTCTATAGCATGACCTGAAATTCTTATCTCCTCCTGCCTAAACCTCAAGGGCTCTCCTTGGGCAATCCGTATCTGTTGTTCTACCAGGTCAATTCCTGTTCTGGCTTCTGTTATCGGGTGCTCTACCTGAAGCCGAGGATTGACCTCCATAAAATAAATATCTTTCTTGGGGCTGACCAAAAATTCAATGGTTCCTACTCCTTCGTACCTTAGCGCTCTGGCAAATCTCAGGGCATAATTAAAAATCTTCTCTCTTGTTTCTTTATCCAGAAAGATAGAAGGAGATTCCTCTAAAAGTTTCTGAAACCTTCTTTGAATTGAGCACTCCCGTTCTCCTAAATGGACAAAATTTCTGGTGTCAGAGACAATCTGGACCTCAATATGCTTTGCCGGAGAAAGATACTTTTCAAGAAAGAACTCAGTATTGGAAAACGCCATTGACATCTGCCTTCTAATCCCTAAGGCAGTGGTAAAAACCTCACCAATTGAAATCTGGCCATTTATCGCCCGAATCCCAATTCCTCCTCCTCCCTTCCTTGCCTTTAGAACAAATGGTGGTCTAATTTCCAAAACCCATTTTTTCAGGTCCTTCAGGGAATTGATTGATTTTTGGCTAAAGGGCAAAACCGGAATTTTTACTTTTTTGGCTATCTTCTTTGCCTCAATTTTATCTTCTAATCTCTTCAAAATTCCGTGGTTGGGTCCAATAAATTTTATGCCCTTTCTCCTACAGAGTTTGGCAAAAAGCCAGTTTTCAGCCAAGAATCCGTAACCAGGATGAATAGCATCTACCTGAGATTTTTTGGCTATCTCCAAAATTCTTTTTATGTCCAAATAGCCGGAGATTCCCTCTTTTTCCAAGTAATAAAACTCATCAGCCAAGGCAGTTTCAATAAAGTCGGATTCTTCTCCCTTCTGGGGGCAGAGGGCAACGGTTTTAATCCCCATTTTCTTACAGGTTCTAATTATTCTTAGGGCAATCTCGCCACGGTTGGCAATAAGGATTTTTTTAATCATAGGGATAGGCCTTTCCTGATAGTTTTGAGATTTCAAGCATTATTTTTCTAAAAAAACCATTAACATCCTCTTGAGAGTCAGAATAAAGAGGCTTGCCAATAATAATTTTTCTTTTCATCTCTTTTGTTTTTCTAATACCCAGAGGCAAGACAGGCAAGCTCGTCTTCTTGGCTACTTCTGCCACCCCATTTTTGCCTTTTAATAAAATTCTTTTTTTATTCACATCTCCCTCCGGATAAAAAACAATTATCTGGCCCCTCTTTGCCCGCCTTATTACCTCTTTCAAAATTTCCTTTCTTGATGTTCTACCCCGCTCAAAGACGATCGGCTGGGCAAAAAAATCTATAAAAATCCTCCATATCTGCTTCAGGTTTTTATCCCTTCTAGCAACAAAGCAGAGGCTTTCGGCTCTATTCTTAAAGACAAGGCCAATCAACCAACTATCCATAGTATCCAAATGATTTGAAGCAACAATAAAATTACCCTTTTGGGGAATATTTTCCTTCCCCTTAATTTCTTCAACCAAAAACCTCTCAAGAAGTGAAAAAACAAAAAGTTTATTTGCTGTGGTAAATATCCTTTTCACTTCAGTTCTTTAATTTTCTCCATTACCTTGTCTGTAATTTTTTGACTAATCGTTTTATATTCAGGGGACTGACAATCAAGCAGTTTTGCCCTTTCAATCTCTTCCCTAAAATAAAGAGGGGGTCCCACACTGATCTTAAGTATCCTTTTAATCCGAGGGAAGGCCTTGCCCGGCGGCATCAATTCAAATGTGCCGTCAATTGCCACAGGCAAGATAGGCACACCTGTTATCAGATGGAGCTTTGCCACCCCGGAATATGCCCGCTGAATCTGGCCAGTTCTCGTCCTTGTTCCCTCAGGATAGAGGATGACAATATCTCCCATTTTTAATGCTTTTACTGCCTCCTGAAACGCTCTGCTTCTTGATTGTCTGCTTTTCCTGTTTACTGGGATAACCCCAGCCAAAAAATAAATAAAATACAAAAGAAGTTTGGGCAAGCCGCTATACTGGTCTGTCTGTCCAAGCATATGAAACCTTCGGGGAACACAGAGATAGCCGGTACAGATCTGGTCTAGGTGGCTCTGGTGATTAGCAGCCAAAATAAAATTACCTTTGGGGACATTTTCCAAACCTCTTACCTCCTTTATCAAACACCAATCTATCAAGGGCTTGAGAACTATCCTGCAAAAACCAGAAACAAGGCGGTTCATATTAAAATCTAAATTGCAATTTCCTCAATTATCTGTTGGCAACTTTTAATCTCAGAGATTTCTGCTGCACATAAGCCAGCCATTAGGGGAATGTTCTCTACATCTTTTCCTGACAGCCCCCCAGCGATTCTTTCCGCTTTTATTTCTTCAGGAAAAGCCCCCATTCTCTCAATTTTCTTCATTCTCTCAGAAAATTGATTCCTAATTACCCTTATCGGATGCCCGGTAAATCTTAAGATTACCTCAATATCATCGTTTTTGGCTTTGATAATTTTTTCCTTATAGGCATCAGAAACAGGGCATTCTTTTGAAGCCAAAAATCTTGTTCCCATCTGGACCCCTTCTGCTCCCAGCAAAAAAGCGGCTTCCTTTGTCCTTTTGTCATAAATCCCACCAGCGGCAATAAGGGGAATTCTTTTCAAGGCCTGTTTTGTTTGGGGGATAAGACAAAAGGTGGTATTTTCTCCAATATGACCGCCCGACTCCAGTCCTTCTACCACTACAGCATCCGCGCCATTGTCCTCCATTTTTGCTGCCAATCGCGGCGAAGGAACAACAGGAATAATTTTAATCCCTGCCTTGTGTAAAAAAGGGAATAATGGAAGCGGATTTCCTCCACCAGTGAAGACAACTGGCACCTTCTTTTCTATTACCACCCTTACCAGTTGCTCAATTTTGGGATTTTGAATAAAAAGATTTACTCCAAAAGGAAAATTTGTTTTCTCTCGCGTTGCCTCTATCTCTTTTTCAAGCCAATCAGCAGGCATTAATCCCGAGCCAATAACCCCCAGCCCCCCAGCATTTGAAACCGCTGAGGTTAAAGACGAATTAGAGATTCCAGCCATTCCTCCCTGGATAATCGGATATTTAATTCCTAAAAGTTGACAAATCCTATTTTCTTTGAACATTTTTCTTCACTTCAAATTTTTTATACAGGTCCTGAATTAATTTTTCCTGAAGAGATGGATCTAAAACCTGGCGCCGAATCCGCGCCTTTTCCCTTCTGATATACTTTCTGACACTCGGGGGAAGTCTTTTTTTCATATCTTAAAAAAAACCAATCTATATGGCAGCCTCCTAAATAGCAAAAGGCAGAAACAAAAGGCAAACTTTTAGCAAATTGCCTTGTCATTGATTCTGACAATCAAGAATAATATCATAAAAATCTCAGATTTTCAATCTTGTACAATTTTTAATGCAAAATGCAAATCTCAAAAATCAAAATGATAATCTAAAATGCAAAATTATTTTATTCATTTTGAATTTTGATTTATCATTTTGTATTTTGATTTTTGATTTGGTTTGGTTTTGAACTTTGGTCATTGTTTTGAATCTTGGGTTTCGAATTTGATAAGATTTGCGCTTTAAGTTGTGCTTGCGTTTTAGCTTTGGGCTTTTGTCCATTGTTTAACCAGGTTAAGCAACGCTATCAAAAATTTGAGGATTTGGGAAGGGAAGGGGCAGGCTCTATTTGTTTTTGTTCTAATTTTTGATAAAATTAAACTGAGATTTTATAATATTGGCTCTTGGTAGCAATTTAGATTTGATTGTCGTCAAAAAGACCAAAGAAAGATTTATTCGTAGAAAAGATATTGAAAGCCTCTCTTCAGAAAGGGGCTAGATAAACAAAACAAGGTTTTTGCATTTTGTGAAATAGACTCTACAATTCTATGGCCGAATCTTCGGCACCGGGGAAAATACATCTAATTGGAGAGCACGCTGTCTGCTATGGCTATCCAGCCATTGTCTCGGCTATTGAAAAGAGAACAAGGGTAAAAATTAAGAGAGCAAAAAGAATAAAAATTGAAAATAAGCCCTTGGGAGAAGAAGGAGAATTTGAAATCAATCAGGTATTAGAAACAGCAAAAAGGTGCCAGAAGTTGTGGCAAGAAGGAAACAAAAAAGGCGATTTCTCAAAACTCTTCAGATTTTTGAAATCAAATCCCTTAAACCTCAGCAAGGCAGGGATAGGATTGATATTAGAAAAAGCGAAAATAAAAAAGCCCTTTTCTTTGGAGATAGAAAGCGATTTCCCTGTTGGAATGGGACTGGGCTCATCTGCTTCTCTTTCGGTCTCTCTTTCCAAGGCAGTTTCTGAGTTTCTCTCATTTCACCTTTCAAAAAAAGAAATCAATCAAATGGCTTTTGAGATAGAAAAAATCAACCACGGAAAGCCAAGTGGTGGGGACAATTTTATCTCTACCTTTGGCGGGACCGTCTGGTTTGAAAAAGGGAAATGGACCCATATTAACCTCCCCCCATTTCTAAAAGAGATTGTCCTTGTTTTGCTCCCTCGAAAAAAGGGAATGACAACAGCCAAACTTATCCAAAGGGTCAGAAATCTGTCCAGCAAACTAAGGGAAGAAAAAATCAAGGATATTGCCCTGGCAACATATAAAATGCGGGAGGGGCTTAAAAAAGGAAGCCCAGAAATAATCAAGGATTCAATCAACACTGCCCAGGAATCCCTCAGGGTTCTGGGGGTTTCTACCCCAAAAATAGAGAAAATTGTAAGGGCGGTAAGGAATATAGGAGGCGCAGCCAAACTTTCAGGAGCAGGAGGGGGAGGGGCAATTATTTGCTTTCATCAAGACAAGAAACAATTAACCAAATTGTTAAAAAAACTAAACCTTGATTTTTTTAATGTAGGATTAGGAGCAAAAGGGGTGAAAAATTATGCCTAGGTCATTTATCATCTCAGTTCCAGGAAAGTTATTTATTTCCGGCGAATGGGCGGTATTGGAACCTGAAAATCCAGCGATTGTTGTGGCTGTTAAAAAAAGAATTTTCGCAAAAATTACCAATTCTCAAGACAAAAAAATCCATCTTTCCCTAAAGAACTATAATCTAAAAAACCTAAAGGCAGAGTTTAAAAAGGGCCACCTGCACTTTTTGAAGAAACTAAAACCAGAGGAAGAAAAACTGCTTATCTTCGCCCGAAAAGCAATTGAGGTTGGTTTGAGGTATTTAGGAAAATGGAAACCCTTCAGGATAGAACTTTGGGCTAAGAACAAAGAAAAGATTGGCTTTGGCTTTTCAGCGGCTTCAAGCGTGGCTATTATTGCTGCCTTGCTTAAGTTCAACAAAGAAAAATTAGAAAAAGAGAAAATCTTCAAACTGGCCTCTCTTTCTCATTTTTTTGCCCAAGGAAAACTCGGCTCCGGAGCAGATATTGTTGCCTCGGTCTACGGAGGATATCTTGCCTGCCATGGGATTAATGTCAACTGGCTAAAAAAGCAAGTTAAAAAAGAAAGAGATATGAGAAAAATTGTTGAAATGCCCTGGCCCAATTTCTATGTTGAAAAACTAAATCTGCCAAAGGAACTTAAACTCTTGGTTGGCTGGACAGGCAGACCTTCTTCTACTCCAGAACTAATAAAAAAAATAAAAAGCTGGCAAAAAAAAGCGCCAAAAGCTTATAAAAAAATCATTTCAGACATCAGCAGAACAACAAAAAAAATGATTTTGTCCTTAAGAGAAAAAAACAAAAAACAGATTCTAAACCTAATCAAAGAAAATGAAAAATATCTAAAAGAACTGAGTAAGAAATCGGGAACAGAGATCGTAACAGAAAAACTAAAAATCCTCTCAGAAATTGCGGAAAGGTTTGGAGGAGCGGGCAAGATAGCCGGGGCAGGCGGAGGCGACTGTGGCATCTGCCTTGTTTCTTCTCAAAAAAGGGCTGATAAAATTAAGAAGGAGTGGAGAAAAAATGGAATTATCCCTCTAAAAATCAAGATTGACCACTCCGGGGTCGGCTTGTCTTCTTGACAAACTCTTTATGGATTTTCATATGGCCCCTTTGAATTCCCTCTGTTGCCAAAACTGAAAGGGCAGCCAGATTGTTTGCCAGGCCAACTGCCCCGGCGACAATACCCAGTTCCTGGGCATTTTTGACTCCTAAAATTTTTAGGGCTAGTTTCGCCTTTTTGGTTGAGGTTGCTCCACCTACTGTAGCAATAGGCAGAGGAGTTCTAATCTCCCCTCTAAGGTATTCCTTTTCTCTTTTCCAACAGGTTATGGGTTGATATTTCCCTTTTCTGGCAGCAAAACTATGAACCGCCGCTTCAATTGCTCGGGTATCATTGCCTGTGGCTAAGGCAACTGCATCTATGCCGTTCATTACTCCCTTATTGTGGGTAACTGCCCGGTATATGTCTAGTTCAGCTAATTTTTGGGCAGAAAGAATTCCCTCAGCAACCTCTTCCCCAGAAAAACCATTAAGTTCTAATGAGTCAATGGACACCCTTGCCCAAACAGAAACAATCCTTTTTGGAGCAAAATTAGAAATAATTCTCAAGCCAACCCTGGCATGAGTGTATTTAGTTAAGAGGGGAGAAATTTTCTCTACCATCGTATTAACAATATTTGCTCCCATGGCATCTTTTGTATCAACAAACAGATATAAAACCAAAAACCTCCCCCGTTTTTTAACTACTATGTCTCTTGCCCCTCCTCCTATCCTTAAAAGAAACCTATTGGTCTGATTGGCAGTATCAAGGATTTTTTTCTTATTCTCTAAAATTCTCTTCTTGTTCTTTCTAAAGTCCTTGGCCCCCAAAAGCTGAATCTGACCAATCATTTGATTGCCTAAATACCTGCCCCTAAAACCGCCACCCTCCTTGACAAGTTTTGCCCCTCTTGAGGCAGCTGCCACCACTGAGGGCTCCTCTGTTTCCATGGGTACCAGATATTCCTTGCCCTCAACAAAAAAATTAGTAGCAATCTTGAATGGACCAATATTGCTTTCTATATCAAAGAAATCAGGCAGTTCTTGATATCTTTTGAGAATCTCAAGATCCTCTTTATTCAGTCCGGAAAACCTTTTAATAAATTCTATCTTCTTTTTTAAGGGTAGTTTGTAAAAATGAGAATCGTCTGTTTTCATATTTCCCTTTTGCCCAGATAATAAACAAGTTGCCTGAGGCCTTCCTTGGCTTTTGAAGGAACAAGGGCTTTATCCATTATCCTCCATCCTTGGTCTAAAAGGCGCTGGGCTGTCTTTCTTGCCTGCTCAACGCCATCATATTTTCTTATAATCTCTATTGCCCTTTTTATCTCTTTTTTCGTGTTGGGGTGTTTATCCAAAATGGCAAGTAGTTGTTTTCTTTCTTTTGGCTTTGCCTTTTTTAATGTCCGCAAAACAATAAGGGTCCTTTTCCCCTCCTTGATATCATTGCCAAATTCCTTCCCAAATCTCTTTCTTTCTTTCTCTCCAAGGGTGATATCTAAAATGTCATCCTGAATCTGGAAGGCAACCCCAATCTTCTCCGCTGCCTTCTCCAGTTTTTTAGATGTTGGTTCGCTAACTCCAGAAAAAATGCAAGCCAGTCGGGCTGTCAGTCTTGCCAAACTGCCGGTTTTGAAGGAAGCCATCCGCAGATACTCTTTCTCTTCTATTTTCCTCCCTTTGCCCCTATGCCAATAGATATCCATTCCTTGTCCCAAGTGGACATTGGCCATCTCCTGAATACAGGCCTGATACGCCCTGGTTAGAACTGAGCAGGGAAACCTGTTCTTATTTTTCTCCAAAGTTAGAAATGGCAAGAAATAAAGGAAATTGCCGGCATTAATGGCAACGTCTACACCATACAAACGATGAAGGCAGGGCGCAGATCTCCTAAATCTGCTGTTGTCTTCAAGGTCATCCACGATCAGCGAGCCCTGATGGGTCAATTCAAGAATAACAGCGATCTCCTTGACCTTTTCCACCTTGCCTCCAAGGGCTTTGGTCAGTAATAAGAAAAAAAACGGTCTCCACCTTTTTCCTCCTCTTTCTAAAAAATTCCAGAGGGGATCCAAAAAGCACTCCTGAGCGACCCTAAGGTTTGTCTGGCTAACACCTGACCTCCCAAAGGCAAAAGCCAGCCACCTCTTACTGGCTCTTTTAGGAAGATACCTTTTTATAATCCTATCAATCTCGGGCCTAAAACGTTTTAGGTGTTTTTGACTTTCCATTTTGCGTATATCAAAAAGAGTTTAAGAAACCCAAAAATATTTTTCCTTAAATGGGGCTTGGAGAGAAAAGCAAGAAGTGCCTGCGGATTTTTCAGATAAAAAATATCCCCATTTTTTTTCTCCAAAACCTGACCAAGTTCATTTAGGGTTTGATTGTCAAAAGAATAAAGGATTTTTTGTGCCTGAAACAGGTCTTCGGAAAAGAACGACTGAACCTGCTTCTGGTAAGAAGGAGGGTCTGACTTAAGAATTGCCTTGGCTGCCAAGTGACCAGAAAGCATTGCATTGCCTATGCCTCCCCCGGAAATGGTGTCAACAAGCCCGGCTGCATCTCCAACAAGAAAAGCATTGTCTTTGGCTATTTTTATCGGCCCCTCAAGCCAGGGCCCAACACTGCTTCTGTTTTCCAACAGGTGATAGGGTCCAAAATTCTTCTTTACCTTGTTTTCTAAAAAATCCCTTAAAAGTTTGTTTAGGTTGTCTTTCTTCTCCACACTACCCAAGCCAATATTCGCCCTGTTCTTTGATTTTGGAAATATCCAGGCATAGCCGGTGCCCAACCAATCTTTGTCAAGATAAATTAAAAGTTTTGAGGTATCAAGGTTATTGGTCAATTCTACCAGGTATTCAACAACAGGTAGGACCCTAATTTTTTGGCCAAAAACCTTCTCCCTGACTATTGAAAAGGGACCATCTGCTCCGATAAGATATCTTGACCTGAATATCTTGCCTTGTCTTGTTTTTACCTCCCAAAGGCCCCCTCTCTTTTCTATATCAACCACCCTCTGACCCAAGCGGATTTCCGCCTGAGACATCCTGGCAAGAAATTTTTCAAATCCCTTCCGGTCTATCACATAACTTTGCCCCGGAAAATATAGATTAATCTCCTTCCCATTAGGCAAAACAATCTGGGTTGTATCAATAGTGACAGATATCCATTCTGGTTCAGGAGAAATGTCCATTTCGTCCAAAAATCTCTTTGATAGCCCCTCGGCACACTGAACAGGCAACCCAATTTCTTTCTTTTGGTCCAGAATAAGGGCGTCTTTTAGATATCTTCCAGCAGACAGCCCGCCAGGTCCGGCTCCAACAATGATTGTATCAAACACCTCCTCCATAAAATTGTCTCTGTGATAGATAGTTCCTAAATGCCTCAATACAAACCCCGGTGGTTATTTCCTCAGACCCATAATAACCATAGAAGGGGCTTAGAGCCAAAAACCACCAGGGGATCCCCAAAAAGTAAACCTGCTTTTTGAATCCGCCCTTTCTCCTCTGCCGACTTAATAAATAACTTATACCATCTTCTGTTTCCTTTCCAAAACAGTTAAGGTTAAAGAGGGTATTAAGGCCAAGGGCAGTTTCCATCTCGTTTCCAAAAGAACCATCCTTTTTCTGACAAGACAAGACCGAATTGATAATCCATTCTCTGTTTTTCTTGAAACATGTTACCCCTGACCTTGCTGCTCGGGAAACAAAGTAAAAAAAAGCCAGTTTACTGGGATAATAATAGGAACTGGAGCGATTTTCGCTTATTAGTTTATTAATATAGGTGCAAACCTCAGGCAATGGCCTTTCCAGATATGTTAACACATTGACATTGACAACACAATCAGCATCTTTTGCTGCTGTTTTCCAAAATAGATTTTTCTTGTGTCTTTCGTCAAGAATCCATGTTAAAAATAAGCCATTTTTGTTCCTGTTGCTGAGAACAAGATCTTTATTATCTTCAAATTGCACGCCGTATAATTTAAGCCCAGAAGAAATCACTGAAATATCGTCTAGGTCTGGAGGAATCCTTTTCTTGTTTCTTGAGGTCCAAAACCTCCAAATCCCTCCCTTTTCTTTTTCAGACAACAAAAAGGCAATTGCCTTGTCAACCATCTTCCTTGCCCTTTCGTCATTAAGTCCTTTTAGATTATGAAGTATCAGGCCAGTGCCAAAGGGACTGCTGTCATAATAGGCAGGCATCATTAAAAAATTCCAACTCGCAAGGGTCTTAAACTCTCCCCATGGCAATTGAGAGCGGTAGAGAAAATCAATTGCCCTGTCTAAACAATGTTCAACCTTTTTAGGATCCATAATGAAAAATCAAAATGAAAAGAAAGGAAAAAAAGGTGTAAATGTCCATCAAAAACCAGTCCCTAACTGCCTGATGGTTTTTCCTAGCCAGAAGTAATAAAAGAAAGAAAAGGGTAATGAAGAGAAAAAGAGAATAAAACTTCCTGGCTACAAGCCAAAAAACAGGAAAAAGGGTAAGAGGATAAAAGAAGAAGAAAAACCTCAAGAGTTTTTGGGAGTTTTCATAACCCAAAAAACAAACCGTTGTTTTCAGTCCCTCGGCTCTATCCGCCTGGTAGTCATTAAGGTGATTTCTGGTCTCAGCAGTAATAGAGAGAACAAAAATGGGAATCAACAAAAGTTTCTCCGGGCTGTCTATTTTGGGGGCAAAGGCAAAGAGAGGAAAAAGAAAAATTAAAATACCGGCAAAAAAACCATGGGAGATTATGTCTAAAAAGGGTCTTGATTTTAATCTTACCGGCGGAGCAGAATAAAGAAAGGTAAGAAAAACAGCCAAAAAGGCATCAAGAAACGCCCTTAGACCAAAACGGAAAGAAAGAACCAGTCCTAGAACCCCCGAGAAAAGAGAGAAGAAAAATGCCCTTCCCACGCCGATTATCTTGCCAATAATGATTTTTTTGTCTTTTTTAAACTTATCTCCCTTAATATCAAAAAAATCATTTATTGAAAATCCAAAGGTAAACAATAAAATTCCAATAACAAACAAACAAATGATATCAAAAACAGGAGCACGCCACCCCTCAGCAAGTAAAAAGCCGAAAACCCCTCCTAAAAAATAGCCGCGCCAGTTATTAATCCTGGCAAGTTTTAAGTAGGGCTTTAAATTGATAGCCATTTTTCTTAATTATCTTTTTAAGCCAAAAGGTATATCTTTTGGGATTTTTTCTTATATCTTCTTCTAATTTATCTAAAGAAATCCATCTCCAATCTTCCGCCTCTTTTTTGTCTATTTTGGGTTGTCCGTCAAATCTTCCGAAGAAAACGTGGTCAAATTCATATTCAATTAACCTACCCACCCTTGCTCTGTAAATAAAATTAAAGACCTCTTTTAACTCCGCTCTAATTCCCATCTCCTCCTTAAGCCGCTTTTCCGCCTCTTTTTTTATATCAAGCCCGGGCCGGGGATGAGAACAGCAGGTATTTGACCAAAGCCCGGCTGAATGATATTTCCCCTGAGCCCTTTTTTGTAAAAGCAATTCCCCCTTTTTATTAAAAATAAAAACGGAAAACGCTCGATGTAACCTTCCTTCTTGATGAGCCCTTAACTTTTCTGCCTTACCAATTTCTTCTCCCTTTTTATTAACAACAGTAACATAGTTCTTTTTTATGCTCATACATAAATAATCTGTCAGGGAAGAAAAATAAATCTCTCTAATAGATCCCTAAAAATGGCTTTATTTTTTGAAGAGTTTTTTACCAAGCAGATACCCCTTCCAGGAAGTCCATAAACCACTAAAGAATTCTCAGGGGCTGTAAGTAGGGAGGGAATTACCAAAAGGTCTTCCTCGCCTTTAACAAAGATATTCTTTTTTCTTTTAATTCCTGTTTTAATTTTTCCCCAAACCTCTTTCTGAATTGTCCCCGCCGGGTTTCTAACTGAAAGGGAATAAGGAAAACCTCTTTTAATTTTCTTTCTCCTTATCTTCCCATCAAAAATTTTAACATCGGAGGGGATTTCAAAAGAACAATAATCACCAACAGTAATTATTCTTTGGAATTTTTCCTTACTAATAAACTGTTTAAATTTTTTAAATACCTGTTTTTTTCTTCCTAAAATCACTACCCCAATAGGTTTTCTTAACTCCCCCCTTAAATCCTCTGGTAAAATATAGGTTTGTTTGGTAGGAGAGGTCTTTTTTTTCCTCACCACTAAACTCATATCTAATACACCGGCTGAATAGGTAAGTCGGCCTATTGAAATCCAATCAGGCCTTGTTTCGGCTATCTTTTTAATGTTTTTAAGATTCACCCCTCCTGAAACCTCAACTAGGGCTTTTTTTCCAATTATCTTAATTGCCCTGGTTATTGTTTTAAGGTTCATATTATCCAACATAATAATATCAACACCAAGGCTAAGTGCTTCTTTTACCTCCTCTAGATTTCTTACCTCAACCTCTATTCGCTTTTTTATCTTTTGAGCCCTTTTTACTGCCTTCTTTAACCCAACTAATTCAATATGATTTCCCTTAATTAAAATTTCATCCCATAACCCAAAGCGATGGTTTATCCCTCCTCCAACACGGACTGCGTATTTTTCTAAGATTCTCAAACCAGGAGTTGTCTTTCTTGTGTCTAAAATTTTTACACCAAAGGGAGTTGCCTTTTTTACAAATTTATGAACATAGGTAGCAATTCCACTTAACCTTTGTAAGAAATTCAAGGCGACCCTTTCTCCATTCAAGATACTCCTTGCTCTTCCTGAGATTTCAATAATTTTTTGACCTGGTAAAACTATATCCCCATCTTTTAGTAATTGGTTAAAGGTAGCGTTGGGGTCTAAAACCTTAAAAACCCTTTTGATTATTGGTAAACCGCAAACTATCCCTTTTTCTTTGCTAAAAATAAAAGCATCGCATTTCATTCTATCAGGTATTATTGTTCTGGTTGTTATATCTCCACTACCAAGATCTTCTTTTAATGCGTTAATTATTAGCTTTTTACTATCTCGTTCAAGAAGTTTTATTAAATTATTTTTATCCATTGTATTTATTCACACAATAAAAAGGATAAATATATTTATGTTATTACTACTACATCGTTATACCTCTTCCTTATAATGAATACGAAATGAATATACTATATTATCTGATTTACTTGTGGAATTATAGAAGAAAAAGATGTGGATATTTTGTATATTATTAAATAAGGTTCTTTTTCATCTCTCTTTCCCCTTCTTTATCCCTATAATTTCCACCACTTATGAATTATATATCCTCTGGGCGATCATTTGAATTTCTTCCTCTAGGTTTTTATCTTTTTGTAGTTGACTGTTAATCTTTTCACAACTATGAATGACAGTTGTGTGGTCTTTTCCTCCAAATCTTTCTCCTATAAAAGAGAAAGAACTGTTTAATTCCCTTCTTAACAGATACATAGCAATCTGTCTTGGTTTTACAATTTCTTTTTTACGGGAGGGGATAATAATATCTTTTTCAGTCAATCCATAAAACTCAGCCACTGTAGAGATTATTTTTTTGTGGGTAATTTTTTTTCTTCCTCCTTTTATTATTTTCCCTAGAAGGGATTTGACGATATTAATGTCTGGCGGTTTGTTATTTATTTTTTGATAGACAATAACCCGATTTAAAGCACCTTCTAATTCCCTGATATTTTTTTGGACTGACTCGGCGATAAGGTTATATATTTCATTAGGAAAATCAACCCCTGCCTCTCTTGCCTTTGTCTTTAGTATTGCTATCCGTGTTTCAAGGTCGGGCTGAGAAATATCGGCAATCATCCCTCCTGTAAAGCGAGACCTTAATCTTTCTGTAAGAGAGGGGATTGCTCGAGGTGGACAGTCTGAGGAGATAACAACCTGTTTATTTTTTTCGTAAAGAAGATTGAATATATGAAAAAATTCCTCTTGTGTTTTTTCTTTACCAGCCAGAAACTGGACATCATCAACTATTAAGAGATCAATCTCCCTATAACTTGACTTAAACAACTCCATCTTATGCTTCCTGATAGCCCTAACTACGTCTTCTATAAATTTTTGGGAGGGGATGTATTTTATTTTCTTCTCCGGAAAGTTTTTACAGACCTCATTACCAATGGCTTCCAAGAGATGGGTTTTACCCAAACCCACTCCCCCATAAATAAAGAGGGGGTTGTAGACCAGTCCTGGCTTTTGTATTACTGCTTGAGCAGCGGCATGGGCTAATTCATTAAAAGAACCGACAACAAAGTTCTCAAAGGTATACCTTGGATTGAGGTTTGTTTCTTTATCTATTTCAAGTCCTTCAAAGCCCAATTGTCCGGCTTCTTCTTGGTAGGATATTTTCTTTCTCGGTGCCTTGATCTTTAGGCTCTGTTTTTCAATACAATATTTAACCTCCTTTATGCTGCTATCTAAACCATGGAGAATTTTTAAAATAATATCGTTGTATTTCTGTTCTAACCACTCCTTAACAAAAGAACTGGGAACAGAAACCATTACCTGGGTTTTTTCCCGGGAGATGATTTTCGTGCCCTTAAACCAGGTAGCAAAGTTGGCTGGGGAGATGTTTAATTGGATTTGGGCCAAAACTGCTTCCCAGAGCTCTTCGTTGGACATCACATTCATTATACATAAATGTCAAGGAGAGGCAAGTTGCGATAAAAATAGGATAAATGTTGATATCTTGTGGATATTATGGGGAATATGTGGGTAAAATGAGCAATCACAACAATCCCTGTTAAATTACTGCAAAAAGAGGTATAATAGGGGCGTATCTGTTAACCCTTTAGGCAAGTCCTAAAGCCAGGTTCGAAATTCAAATCCAAACCAAATCAAAAATCAAAAATCAAAATGCAAAATGAAAAAGAAAAAATCAAAGAGAATTCTTTTTGCATTTTAATCTTTCATTTTGATTTTTGAGATTTGCATTTTGCATTTAATTTTGAGCATTTGAACATTCGAATTTGTTTCGGATTTCGATATTCGAGATTCGGATTTATCTAAGCTTTGAGATTTGGGATTTTAAATTATTGATTTTAATTTGGCACTTAAGCCAGCCAATCCATAGAAATTATGACTCAACTTCAAGAAGCAAAAAAAGGGGAAATTACAAAAGAAATGAGAAAGGTTGCCAGGGAGGAAGGTATTGACCCGGAGGATTTAAGAGAAAAGATAAAAAGGGGGCTGGTGGTTATCCCGGCAAATAGAAGGCATAGGGGCTTAAAGCCCATTGGTATAGGCAAGGGATTGAGGGTAAAGGTTAATGTCAATATAGGAACATCGCCAGTAAGGGTTGATAGAAAGAAGGAGGTAGAGAAATTAAAGATGGCCCTTGAAGGAGGAACTGATACTATAATGGATTTGAGCACGGGAGGAGACATTGACAAAATCAGAAGAACCCTTATTAAAAAATGCCCTTGTCCCTTTGGGACCGTGCCTATTTATCAGGCAGTGGTGGAATCAAAAGGACTGCCATTTCTTACCCTTGACCGTTACCTTCAGGCTTTCGAGAAGCAGGCACGGGACGGGGTTGATTTTGCCACTGTTCATGCGGGGGTAACAAAAAGGACCATTCCCCTGCTTAAAAAGAGGGTGATAAAATCTGTCAGCCGGGGAGGGTCTCTTTTGTTAAAATGGATGACCTATCATGGCAAAGAAAACTTTCTTTATCAGTATTTTGACAGAATTCTTGAAATAGCCGCCGAATATGATGTTACCCTGAGTTTGGGAGATGGACTAAGGCCAGGGTGTCTGGCAGACGCTACAGATAAGGCGCAGATTGAGGAACTGAAAACATTGGGAGAACTGGCTAAAAGAGCCAGAAGAGCAGGCGTTCAGGTAATGATAGAAGGACCAGGACATATTCCCCTCAGTGAGATTGAGGAAAATGTTAAATTAGAAAAGAGATATTGTCATTCAGCCCCATTTTATGTTTTAGGACCTCTACCTACTGATATTGGTGCTGGCTATGACCATATTGGCTGTGCCATCGGTGGCGCCCTTGCTGGCGCCCTCGGCGCTGATTTCCTTTGTTATGTAACCCCAAAAGAACATATTGGCTTGCCTGAGGTCGAGGATGTCAGAGAGGGGGTTGTCGTAACCAAACTCGCCGCCCATATTGCTGATATTGCCAGAGGAAATAAAAAAGCCATATTAAGGGACAAGAAGATGGCTAGAGCAAGGGCAAGGGTAGATTGGGAGGAAATGGGCAAATATGTTCTTGACCAAAAGAGGTTTTGGGAGTTGGTGAAAAAAGAATTTCAAAAAAACCCTCAACTTAAAAAGAGGAAGGAATGTTCAATGTGTGGGCCCTTTTGCGCTCTTTCCTGAAAAAAGAGATTGTTTGTTCAATATCTTTTTTTATTTGGTTTTTTAGGCCTTTAGTGTCATTAAATTTTTTTGTCTTCCTTAGATATTTAAAGAAAACAATCTTTGCCTCTTTTATTGTTTCTTTGGGGTGGGAAAGGAGATGGGCCTCAATTGTTTCTCTGTTCTCTAGGAATGTTTCTGGCCTTCCGACATTGGCAATCCCTGGAAAAGATCCGCTTTTTGTCTCCAGAATTATTACCCAGACCCCCCTTTTTATTTTTTCATCTTTTTCTAAGGGAAAGTTAAGGGTCGGAAACCCCAGGCGCCTTCCTCTTCCCTTTCCCCTGATTACCTTTTTGACCTCTGTTTTTTTCATTGGAATATCTTTTCAAAAATGTTATTATAACAGATAATCTGAGAACAAGGCGCTCAGTGACAGCCTAGGCATTATAAATATTACCAAATTATCTGACAACTACAAATGGTATTTAAGAGTAAAATTTTTGTTATTGCGTTAGGCGGCTCCATTGCCTTTCCGGATGACAGCATCAATGTTTCTTTTCTAAAAAGATTTTCTCTTTTTATAAAAAGGGAGATAAAGAGAGGAAAGAGGTTTATTATTGTTCCTGGAGGGGGAGGGATTACCCGTCGCTATCAGGAGGCGGCCAAGAGAATCACCTGGGTAAAAGATGAAGATAAGGACTGGCTGGGGATTCACGCAACCCGTCTCAATGCCCATTTTTTAAGAACAATTTTTAAAGATTATGCCGAGCCAGTTATTTTAGATGAAAGGGGCAAGGTGCTCAGTTTTGATTCCCATTCAATAATAATTGCTTCTGGTTGGAGACCGGGATGGTCTACTGATTATGTTGCCTGTCAGATTGCTCTTGATTTTGGAATAAGGGAGGTTATTAATTTGAGTGAGGCAGGCTATGTTTACACGGCAGATATTAAGAAGGACCCAAAAGCCAGGCCAATAAAGAAGCTCTTTTGGGATGATTACTTGAAACTAATTCCAAGCAGGTGGTCCCCGGGGCTCCACACCCCAGTGGATCCGGTTGCTGCGCGGCTGGCAAAAAGACAGGGACTAAGGGTCATTACTGTCAGCAGCAATCTGGATAACCTAAAGAGGCTGCTAAGGAGGGAGTCCTTTAGGGGAACAATTTTGGCAAACCCCCGGGTTGTTGTTGGGGGAACATTTGAGGTTATTCATCGAGGGCATAGAAGATTGCTAAAAAAGGCTTTTGATTTAGGCGATGTTTTTATTGGGCTGACCTCAGACAAAATGGCTAAATCCCTAAAAAAAAGAAAGGTAAAAAAATTTGAGGCAAGAAAGAAGGCGCTGGAGGCATTTGTAAAAAAGGAATTTAATAAAGAGGCAGAGATTGTCAAGATTGAAGACAGAGTTGGTTCCACTATTGAAGAGGATTTTGATTATATCGTGGTTTCGCCAGAGACCGAAAAGACGGCTCTTTTGATTAACCAAAAGAGAAGGCAGTTAAAAAAGAAGCCAATCAAGATTGTAAAAATAAGGTTTGTTTTAGCCGAAGACGGAAAGCCAATTTCTGATACCCGGATATTAAAGAGGCAGATAGACAGGGAAGGAAAAATAAAAGGATGACGTTGTAGGCGTTGGTTAAAATGCACTTTATTGCTGATTTCCATATTCACAGCAGATACTCTCGGGCAACAAGCCCACAGATGGATTTAGAGAATATAGCCAAGTGGGCTGAGATTAAAGGAATAAAGGTTATAGCGACTGGAGATTATACCCATCCTGAGTGGTTTAAGAACCTAAAAGAGAAATTAGAGCCGGCAGAGCCAGGGCTATATAGATTAAGGCATCAGTTCTCGGGTCCTGAGCAGATACGCTTTATTTTAACTACTGAGGTCAGTTGTATTTATTCCAAGGGAGGAAGGGTAAGAAAAATCCATATTTTGATATTTTCTCCTTCTCTTGAGATTGTTGAAAAAATCAATGCCCGATTGTCTCTGATTGGCAATTTGAAAGCAGATGGCAGGCCTATTTTAGGACTGGACGCTAAGGAACTGGCGAAGATTGTTTTGAATACCTCTGAAAATTGTTTGGTCCTTGGAGCCCACCTGATGACCCCTTGGTTTTCTCTTTTTGGCTCTCGTTCTGGATTTGATTCTTTAGAGGAGTGTTTTGAGGAGCATTCAAGGTACATCTATGCCGGAGAGACAGGACTAAGCGCTGACCCGGCAATGCTTTGGCGAATTCCAGATGGCCGAAGGATTAGTTTGATTTCAAATTCTGATGCCCATAGCCCCCAAAAAATTGGACGGGAGGCAAATGTCTTTGACACAGAGTTAAATTATTTTTCAATTATAGAAGCAGTAAAAAGAAAGGACCCCAAAAAATTTTTATACACCATTGAATTCTATCCAGAGGAAGGGAAGTATCATTACGACGGTCACCGGCTTTGCCATATCTCCCTTTCTCCTCATGAGACCAAAAAATATAATGGGATCTGCCCCCGCTGCGGTAGACCTTTAACGATTGGGGTTTTAAATCGGGTTGAGCAATTGGCTGACAGACCTGTTGGTTTTCATCCCAAAGGGGCTATTCCCTTTAAGAGCTTGATTCCTTTGGCTGAGATTATTTCTGAGGTGTTTGGGGTGGGACCTGAGACAATTCAGGTAGAAAAGGAATACAAAAAATTAATTAAAAGATTTGGTTCAGAATTCAATGTTTTATTAAAAGCAAAGAGGGAGGACCTGGAAAGAATTACCTTGCCAGAACTTGCCGAGGGGATAATAAGGGCAAGAGAGGGACAGGTAATAAGAGAGCCGGGCTATGACGGTGTGTACGGGAGGATAAGGGTTTTTTCAGAAGAAGAGAGAAAAAATTTTTCAGGCGAGCAGGGAGTGTTGTTTTAACAGGATATTGTGTTTGACAGGAAGAAGCCAAAGGGATAAAATGAAAGGACCAAGATGAAAAAAGAGGAGAGAAAAGAGGGCTTAGAGGAAACGATTGAGGAAATCAATCGCCGGTTTGGGCAAGGGACGATAATGAAACTGAAGGAGGTAAGGCCTGTTGAGGTTGATGCGGTACCAACCGGCTCTATTTCTTTGGATATGGCTCTGGGAGTAGGAGGGGTGCCGCGGGGCAGGGTGGTTGAGATATACGGGCCAGAAAGCTCTGGGAAGACCACCCTAGCTCTTCATATCTTGGCTGAGGCACAGAAACAAAAAGGGGTGGGGGCATTTGTTGATGCTGAGCATGCCCTGGATCCTGATTATGCGAGAAGGATTGGAGTTAATGTTGACGACCTTCTTATTTCCCAGCCCAGTTCCGGGGAACAGGCGCTTCAGATTGTTGAAACATTGACCAAATCCGGAAAGGTAGACGTAATTGTTGTTGATTCTGTTGCTGCCTTGGTTCCCCAGGCAGAGATTACTGGAGACATGGGTGATTTTCAGGTTGGTCTTCAGGCACGCTTGATGAGTCAAGCCCTAAGGAAACTTTCTGGCATTATTTCAAAGACCAAGACCATTGTCATCTTTATCAACCAGACAAGGATGAAGGTTGGGGTGCGGTTTGGTAGTCCTGAAACAACCCCAGGAGGACTGGCCCTTAAGTTTTATGCCTCGGTGAGAATTAACCTAAGAAGAATTGCCCAAATAAAACACGGCGATGAAATCATTGGGAGCAGAATTAAGGCGAAGATAGTCAAGAATAAGGTGGCTCCACCATTTAAGACCACCGAGTTTGACATATACTATAACGAAGGAATATCCAAGATGGCTGACCTAATCAATACAGGAGTAGGATTTGGAGTGATAAAAAAATCCGGCAGTTGGCTTCAATACGGGAACAAGAAACTAGGCCAGGGGATGGAAGCAAGCAAGCGATTTTTAAAGGAAAATCCGGAAATCGCCGAACAAATTAAAAAGGAGATACTTCAAAAAAAGGGAGTTCAAGGCTAGGCCTCACTTTGTAACATAGGGAAGAAGACCAAGATATCTGGCTCTTTTTATTGCCTTAGATAACTTCCTTTGATGACTGGCGCAAACGCCGGTTTTTTTTCTTCCCTTTATCTTGGCTAAACTGGAAATATACCTCTTCAGGAGTTCAACGTCCTTAAAGTTGATTTCTTTTATATTTCTTTGGCAAAAGTAGCAAGCCATAATATTTAAAATCGTAAATTCTAATTCTTGAACCTTGATTTTGCGATTCTATTAAAGGGGTATATCCTTTACATTAATCTCTTCATTTTCTTCTACAATAGGGATTTCCTCTTTAACCTCCGGTTCCGGGACTGGCTCTGGCGGGATTTCTCTCCCAGCCGTTTTTGGTCCCAGCTGGATTCTTTCAGCAATGATTTCTGTCCGGTATCTTTTTTGACCAGAGGCATCCTCCCAACTTCTTGTTCTAATCCGACCCTCAATAAAGACAAGGCCTCCCTTTGTTAGATATTGAGAGATGATCTCAGCCAATTTCCCAAAGGCAACAATGTTATGAAAATCGGTTTGTTTCTGCTTTTGACCGGACTTGTCAGTAAAGTATCTGTCGGTGGCTAATCCAAAATTGCAGACCTGGGTGCCTGAGGGGAGGTTTTTTGTTTGAGGGTCAGCAGTTAAACGGCCGATTAAGAAGGCCTTGTTAAGATTCATATTATTTCCCTAATATCTCTTCCAATTTTTTATCTATTTCCTTCAATTCGACCTTTTCCCTCTTATATATTTTGGTTTTTTTCTTGAGAACAGAGGGCTGCGGTGTCCTGGTTGCCCTTTTCCATTCTTCCTCTCTTATCAAGAGATAGCGGAGAATGCGAGGGTCTGACTTTAACCTCCTTTCAAACTTAATCAGGGCATTGGGCTTCATTTGGAAGTCAAGGGTTCCAAAAATGGCCCAGTCCCGCTTTTTTATAGGGTAAGCGAGCGGCCTTTTCTGGAAGAAGGGGCCATTGATTAGAACTCCTTCTTTCTGGACCAGCGAAGTAATTTTTTCTCTCAGATTTTTTATTTCTTCCTCAGAGACATCAGCAGAGATAAGGAATGTAAGTTCATAAAAACGCATATCTCTATTATAGCAGGCCTTTCTTTAATAATCAAGAAGGCAGAATGTTCTAAAGTCTGGCCGAAAGGATTTGGTTGGGCAATTTTAAATAATGCCCTGCCCAACAATTTGATTAGTTGGCCAAGCCCCTTGGCACGGACAGTTCTGGTTATTATGACCGGAGGGGATGTTTCTTTAGGTATCTGAAAAGGTCTTCAATGGTGATGATTTTTATTTTGAACCTAATAGAGAACCTTATCAACTCGGGCAGCCGGGCTGGTTCGCCGTTTTCGTCTAAAATTTCAGACAAGACACCAACCGGCGACAGCCCCGATAGTTTAGCCAGATCCACTGCTGCCTCGGTGTGGCCCTGTCTTTCTAACACCCCCCTCTCTCTTGCCAAAAGAGGAAAGACGTGGCCTGGTCTGACTAGATCCTCAGGGGTTGAGTTTGGCCTGGCAAGTACTTTTATTGTTTTTGCTCGGTCAGAAGAGGAGATGCCAAAGGAGTTTACATTTTTGGCATCAACAGAGACCATGAACTGGACGCCGGTTTTTTCTTTATTCTCTGCCGGACTGACCATTAGAGGGACTTTTAATTTAGTGGCTATTTCTTTTGAGATGGCAGCGCAGATAAGTCCACGGCAGTTTTTAAGAAGAAAATTGATTTTTTTAGGAGTAATTTTCTCTCCAGCAAAAATGAGGTCTGCTTGATTTTCCCTCCTTGGACTATCAAGGACAATCAGGGCATTTCCTCTTTTAAATTCTTTTACGGCTTCTGGTATTGAAGAAAATGGATTCATAACAATCTAATCATTTCCAAAACCGCCAAGGCCGCTTCTTTGCCCCTCCGAGCTGTTCTTTTTAAAACATCTTTCTTTTTGTAGGCGCAAATAACCTCAAATGCAACTGGCACCTCGTAATCGTAGGAAACCTTCATACATCCCCTTATGCACTCCTGAGAGACCTGTTCGAAATGAAGGGTCTTCCCCTTGAGCACCACGCCTAGGGCTATAAGTCCTTTGTATTTTCTTTTTTTAGCCAATTTTTTTGCCAGAAGAGGAATTTCAAGAGAGCCGGGGACCTTGAAGACATCAACCTGCTTTTGAGATATCCCCTCTTTTTTTAGTTCTTTAAGGCAGGAATTAAGCAATTTTTGGGTCAGTTCCTTCCAATACTGGCTGACAATAATGGCGATTTTTTTGTTTTTCTTCATTTTTGTTGTTCTTCTTTTTTAACCGACCCTTTGTTTTAGGGTTTGTTCGGCTACTGCCGAATATGTACTATCCTTTAAGAAATTTTTTGATATGCTTGGCAAGAATATCCACCTCAATGTTTACCCTATCTCCTGGTTTAGCAAAGTGAAGCATTGTCTTTTTCCAGGTATGGGGAATAATTCCTACGGTAAAAGAATCTTTCTCTGTTTTAATTACTGTCAAGGATATGCCATTGATTGCCACTGAGCCCTTATTGACCAGATATTTCAAAACAGAAGGTGGAGCCTTGAACCTGAAGATCCAACTGTTTCCTTGTTTTCTAATAGAAACAATTGTACCTGTTTGATCAATATGCCCCAATACGATATGTCCTTCAAAAAGACCTCTGGCCGAGACAGGTCTTTCCAGATTGACATAATCTCCGGGCTTCAGGTCGCCGAGAGAGGTCTTTTTTATTGTTTCAGGCATTACATCAACCGAGAAGGTTGTTTTGCCCAAAGAGACCACTGTCAGACAAACACCATTGACCGCTATACTCCCTCCTTTTTTTAGTTTTTTCAAAAGAGATTTAGGGGCAAAGAAGGTATATCTTGATTGTTTTACCTTCTTTAGCTTCCCAAGATGGCTTATAATACCAGTAAACATAAAATTAAAAAGCCCCCTTCGGGGGCAGTTAATATTCCTTCTTTCATCCCGACTATACGGTCGGCACTGGAATTTCACCAGTTCAGTCCCGCTTTTGGCGAGAGTCGTGGGCTATACCACCGATTGGGAATTCCTCTTCCCGCAGTTTTGTGCCAAGGAGAGGTCACCCGACCCCGAAGGAATTTTATCAACAAAATTCAAATATCTAATTATATTATAGAGGGAAAATTTCTAAATGTAAAGGCAGCCTACATTAGTCCCATTTTTGTTTTTACTCTTTTGATTGTAGACTGTGCCTGGAGCCGGGCGCGATGCGCTCCTCTTTTTAGGATTTCTCTTACATAAACCTGCCGGGTGAGAAACTCCTTGTGTTTTCTTCTAAAGGGAGATAAAAAATCTATTAAGAGAGAGGCAAGGTTTTTCTTTAGTTCTCTATATCCCTTCCCCTTTAGTTCTCTTTCTAAAACCTTGATATCTTTTCCCGAAACAAGGGAATAGATAGTCAGAAGGTTAGAAATCCCTGGTTTCCGCTTTGTGTCGTACTTTATTGTTTTCCCGCTGTCAGTAACAGCGCTCATTATTTTTTTTCTTATTTTTGATGGTTCTTCAAAAAGCCCAATGTATCCCTTCGGGCTCCCAGTTTTTGACATCTTTTTCCTGGGCTCGTCTAAAGACATAATTTTTTGTCCCTGGGATAGTAATGCTTTTGGCTCTTTGAAGGCGTTTCCGAATGTTTTGTTGAACCTCCTGGCGATTTCTCTTGTTAGTTCTATATGCTGGACCTGGTCTTTTCCTACAGGCACCAGTGTTGTTTGATAGAGCAGGATATCGGCAGCCATCAAAACAGGATAGTTGAGAAGCCCGGCATTGATGTATTGAGGATATCTTTTTGACTTCTCCTTAAACTGGGTCATTCTTTTTAGGTCGCCAAGAGGAGTAATTGTCCCTAAAAGCCAAGCCAACTCACAGTGCTCCTTGACATCTGATTGAACAAAAAGAATACATTTTTCCGGGTCTAAACCAGCAGCAAGGTACGCAATTGCTGTTTCCAGAATGTTTTTCTGAAGGTCCTTGGGTTCATAAGGGGTGGTTATCGCATGGAGGTCTACAATGCAAAACAGGCAGTTGTATTTGTTCTGGAGTTCAATCCATTGCCTCATTGCCCCAAAATAATTGCCAATATGTAGGTCCCCACTTGGTCTAATACCGCTGAAAACATTCATAGGTTTGGTTTAATTGCTAACCGCTCTGGTAGCAAATTCGCTGAGGCATCTTGCCTCGGGGAGCACGAAGTCGCCGTAAGTGGTAAGAAGAAATTTATTCCCAGGCGCTTCTATATCTCGCCGAGCCGTCCATACCTTTTCTGAAGCGCAAACCTATTCTGGGGCTCGGCTGCGATATGCTCCACCTCAACAAGATGCCTCAGCAAGGAAATTATTATTATAGTTAAATAGGACACATTAGTAGTTTAGCATTTTTTTAAGGAAAATCAAATTTTAGGAGGTCCCTTTTATTTTTCTTTTAAGGAGAACAGCCCCTGTTCCTGAAAAGATAGCCAGGGAAAAGGCAATTAGCATTGTATCAGGCGAGGTTTTCTTCAGCGAATGATTTTGGTTTTCAATTTTGAAGCCCTGCCTTTCCTGCCTTTCCTGATTTTTAATTTTTGGAGAAATGAAGAGATTCTTCGCCTTAGGTGTTCCTCCGCTTCTTTGGCTTGTTAGCCAATTGCTGATTAGATCCCCTTTGTCTTTTGGATTTTTTCTTGCCATTGTCTGTCCGGTCTTAACAGAGCCAGCGGGCCATTTTTTGTTTTTTGCTTTTGGTGTTTTATCAATGATGTTGCCCGCTTTGTCTTTTAAGATCAGTGGACCATTTTTCAAGTAGTCATTGGCAAGGGAGAGGTCCTTGGCGATAAAATCACAATCTGGCATTTTCTTTCTGCAGATAAGGAAGAATCCATTGCCTGGTACCCTTCCCTTAGATATCTTCAAGGTTTTTCTATTGATGCCGGCATTTTCAATGCTCCAACCAGAGGTATCTATCTCTTTTTCTCTGTTATTGTACAGTTCTATCCATTCATTTTTGGCAGAATCAGGTTGGCCCATCCAGGCAATCTCATTGATAACAATATCAAGAGGAGAGGCGGCTCTGATTAAGAAGGGAAGGGCACTAAAAAGCAGGGCGAAGATCCAGAACCTCATATTTATATTTATTCTCCAGTTACCCTTTCCACCTCTTCAATTGTGGTTATACCCTCCAGCACCTTAATCAATCCATCCTGATGCATTAAGACCATTCCTTTTTTTATGGCTAAATTTCTTGTGGCTGTTATTGAGGGGTTTGTTAAAATAAATTCCTTCATCTGGTCATCCACCACGAATGCCTCATAAATGCCGGTTCTTCCTCGGTATCCAGTGAAATTGCAGTCAGGACAACCTTGTATCTTTGGAATTTTGAAGTCGGTGGCAAAAAATTCTGGAGGAATAATATCTTTTCTTACATTTGCCAGCCCTTCTTTTATTTTTTTTCTTTCCTCCTTAGAGGGCTTGACATACCTTACGCATTTTTTACAGACCCTTCTTACAAGACGCTGGGCAATAGCCATATTGATTGCCGGGGCAATTGAAATGGGTCGGACCCCTATGTCAACCAACCGGGCTATAGCGCCGGCAGCGTCGTTTGTGTGGAGGGTAGATAAAACAAGGTGACCAGTGAGAGCGGCCTCGCAGGCAATTTCAGCGGTCTCCAGGTCTCTGATTTCTCCAACCAATATCACATCCGGGTCCTGTCTCATAAGCGCCCTTAGGCCCGAGGCGAAGTCATATCCCTTTTTATGATTGACCTGGGTTTGGGTGATTCCTTTTAGTTTGTACTCAATGGGGTCTTCTATGGTGATTATCTTTATCTCTGGATTTTGTATCCGCTTCAGAAAGGCATAGAGGGTTGTTGTTTTACCAGAGCCGGTAGGACCTGTTACCAAAATCATTCCGTTTGGTCTTTTTATTTGTTTTTTGAAAAGTGCCAACAGGTCCTTTCTTAAGCCAAGTTGTTCTATCTCAATCAGATTTCTCGGATCTAGCAATCGCATTACTATTGATTCTCCAAAATCAGAGGGGAGGCTTGAGACCCTGGTTTCAATTTTCCTTTCTCCTTGAATAATTGAGAATCTTCCATCCTGGGGCCGGTCACTTACATTTAATTTTAATCCCGAGACAAATTTTATTCTGGAAAGAAGAGAGTGATAGATTTTAGGACTGATAAGGATTACATCCTGCAGGATTCCATCAATTCTGAGACGGAGCCGGACTGTTTCTTTTCGCGGCTCAATATGAATGTCGGAGGCCCTTAAGCCAATGGCTCCTCCCAGGATAATTGCAAAAAGTTCAGTAATGTTTTTTTGAAGAGCGTTTTCTATCTTCTTCTTGAATCCCGGGACATTCTTTATTTCTTTTACTACATTAGAAATGGATGATGATAGCGATACGTCCATAAAATACCTGACAGGTATAGTTTATCCTATTTTTGAAAAGAATGGAAGTCCTTGACAGTTTTGGCTAAAATTAACTAAAATGGGATTATGCAGAGAAAGCGGCTTGTTCTTATTGATGCCAATTCTCTTATTCATCGGGCATACCACGCCCTTCCTCTACTTACCACAAAGAAGGCCGAGCCGGTCAACGCTGTTTATGGATTTTTGTTGGTTTTTTTGAAAGCAATAAGGGAGTTTCAGCCCGATTTTATTGCTGCCTGTTTTGATTCCCCAGGACCAACCTTCCGTCACAAAAGGTTTAAGGAATACAAAGCAAAAAGACCCCCCACACCTAAAGATCTGGTTTCTCAGATTCCAAAGGTAAAGGAGGTCTTAGCCGCTTTTGGCGTCCCAATTTTTGAAAAAAAAGGATTTGAGGCAGACGACCTGATAGGGACCATTTCTAAAATTAGTCCTCCGGATATTGAGGTGATTATCTTGAGCGGGGATATGGATATTTTGCAGTTGATTGATTCAAGAACAAAGGTTTTTCTTTTGAAAAGAGGAATCAAGAACGCCCATTTGTACGACCAAAACAGGGTTAAAGAAGAATACGGAATTTTTCCCTCTCAGATTGTTGATTTTAAGGCGCTTAGGGGAGATCCTTCTGACAACATTCCCGGGGTTGCCGGGATAGGAGAGAAAACAGCCATAGACCTTCTCAAGAGATTTGAGAATTTGGAAGATTTATATAGAGAACTGGAGGAAAACTCTGAAAAGGCAAAAAAGATTAGGCAAAAGATAAAAGAGTTGTTATTAAGGCATAAAAAAGATGCCTTTTTGTCAAAAGATTTGGCTAAAATCAAAAAAGACATTCCCTTAAGAATAGGTTTAGAGGAATGTAGTTTTGAAAAATACAACAGAAAAAAGGCAATTGAGGGCCTAAAGAAATTTGAATTTTATAGTTTGACCGAAAAATTGCCCGAGCCGACCCTTTCTTTGCACTTTTAATTTTCCTCCAATTTGCTAAAATACATTAAAGGTCGAAAAATAAAAAAGGTCGAGCATATATAAAAAATGAGGGGAAAATATGAAGGATAATAAGATTTATTGGTTAGTATTTATCGTTGTAGTTGTTGCCTTTGTCGGTTTTTCCTTTATCTGGTTGAGAAAGCCCTCGCCACCATCCCCTACTCCTCCACTGCCGCCGCCAGTTCAGAAGGGGAATCTTGAGTTTGTAGGAAAGATTTCAGGAGGCGGCTCTCCAAATTTCTTGAAGGGGGTAAGTTCTGTTCATATTGCAGGAAATTATGCCTTTACTGCTTCTCTGCAGGACAGTGCTCTTTCAGTCTTTGATATCTCCGACCCTTCTCATCCTAAATTGGTAAAGGTATTGAAAGGAGCAGGGGCCCCCTACTACTTGGGTGGAGCAGATTCTGTTTTTGTCTCTGGGAACCGTGCCTATGTTGCTTCCTATTTAGATGACGCCCTGACTATTTTTGATGTCTCTGACCCGGAAAATCCAAAGCACCTAGGAGTCATTTCTGGTGCTGGTTCCCCCAATTATCTTGACGGAGCAAACTCGGTTTGTGTGGTTAAGAACATTGCCTATGTTGCCGCCTTTGATGATAAGGCCCTGACCTTGATTGATGTTTCCGACCCAAGCAATCCGAAGTATCTTGGTTCGGTTGCCGGCAAGGCATCCCCCTACCTAGACGGAGCCAGTTCTGTTGCTGTAAGCCATAACCATGCCTATGTGGCTACGGCTGGTGATGATGCCTTGAGCGTTTCTGATGTTTCCGATCCAACCCATCCAAAACATGTCGGTACTGCCAGAGGAGCCGGTTATCCAAATTATCTTGACGGAGCAACCTCAGTTTTTGTCTCTGGAAATAAGGCATATGTTGCTTCAATGTATGACAATTCCCTGACTATTTTTGATGTCTCTGACCCAACTGCTCCCCTGTTTTTGGGCAATGTTCACGGAGCCGGCAGTCCCTACTTTTTGGGAGGTGCCTCTTCTGTCTTTGTTTCCGGGAAATATGCCTATGTTGCCTCTGCTAAGGACAGCGCTCTCTCAGTCTTTGATATCAGCAACCCGAAAAAACCAACCTTGGTGGATTCCATTCAAGGGAGGGGCGCTCCATATTACTTGGGTGGCGCTTGGTCAGTTTATGTCTCAGGACCATATGTCTATGTGGCTGGATTTGAGGACTCTTCCCTTTCGGTCTTTGAACTGAAGTAATCAGAACAAAAGAAGAAAAATGGGGCTTTTTATCAGCCCCATTTTTCTTTTGAGAAAAAAATGCTAAAATAAAAATAGTATGAGCAACAAATTTATCCTCACTATTTTAATTAGCGTCTTAATTATATCTTTAACTGGAATTTTTTTAGCCATTAGTGTTTCCAATAATCTGAAAATCAGTTTGGAAAGAATAGAAAAAACAATGGAGAACCTAGACAGGAAAGAGGCGCTCTTAGAAAAAAGGGTCGCCCCTTATATTTATACAGGAGAAGCAGTGGGTTATGTAATAGGGTTTGAAAATGGAACCAAATTTTATTTTTCCGGACCTACAGGGCTGGATTCTAATCTGCAACTAATAGGTAGGTTTTATAAACCAGATGTTGCCTTTTTGCCAATTGGAAATATCTATAGCCTAAGCCCTAAAGCCGCTGCCTATGCCGCTTGTTTGATTGGTCCCTCTTCTTATATTGTGCCTGACCGTTATGCTAGTTTTCCTGAGTTAGTCAAAAACCCGGAGGAATTTTTTAAAGAGCTGGAAAAATATGATCTGAGAAGCAAAGCCCTAAAATTTCAAATAGGAGAAGAAAAAGAATTGTTAGGGGTTAAGACCGAGTGGTTGGGTCATGGTGCCTGGTTGCTTGAAAGCCCAAAGGGGGCCAGGATTTTAATTGACCCGGAGATCCAGTACAATTTGAATTTCCCTCGGAAATATCAAGAACTGGTTCAACTGAAAAAAATAGATTTGATTTTATTTACCAACGGGCGTTTTGATTCATTGTCTCTGTCTGATTTTAGAAAATGGGGCCAACTCTTTAACCCGGTCTTTATCACCCCTTATGAACTGGGTATCTGGCTAAAATCAAGGTTTCCTTCCTACAAAATAGTTGCCGTTGACCAAGGGGCATCTCTATCAGAAAAAGAATTATTGAAATTGGGGGTAAGCAAGGAAAAAGCAAAAAAATTCTCAGACCTTTTTATTGATGTAGTATCTGCCAGCCACAGCTCATCAGCCATTCCAGAGTAGGTTTATGAGAAAACATTCACTCTACACCATTATTTTTGTTGTTTTCGGAATTTTAATTACTGCTAATTTTGCTTCTGTTTATTTCTCTATTAGTCAGCATAAAAAGGATTTGATTGAAACGGCAATTAGGGAAAAGATTCATCTAGCCGAGACACTAAATGAATCTTTGGCATCTCCGATTTGGGTTTATAGATTGGCTCTGGTGCCCGGAATGGAAAAAGCCCTCATTGGAGAACTGGCTACCTTTAAAGATGTGAAATATATCCGGGTGGTCAATCAAGATGGGACTATTTATAAAAGCAGTATTGAAAAAGAATGGGGAAGGATTATTAAAGAACCTGACATCCTAAAGGTAATTAGCACACAAAAGCCGCTAATTAAAGATAGTTTTTTTGAAGGGGAAAAAACAAAGTTGATTATTTATCCTGGCTACCAAAACAAGACCATCTGGGTCGGGTTTACCCTGGCTAGCATAGAGAAAACCATTAGAGATATGTGGATAAGGGACTTTTTAATCACAGGGAGCGGCTTGTTGATAACTATTTTGATTTTAGTCATTCTCTTAAGGGAAATAGTGACCCCCTTGAGAAAATTAAACCGTGCCTGTCAGAAAATCAGAGAAGGGAACCTTAAGGTAAAGGTTAAGGTTAGGTCAAAAACAGAAATAGGAGAATTGGCTGATACCTTTAACAGAACAGTTGAGGATTTAAGAAAATCAAAAGAGGCCCTGGAAAAAGAGAAGGCGGGGTTGGAGGTAAAGGTTCAAGAAAGGACCAAAGAATTAAGAAAGCTGACCGAGAGTTTGGAAGAAAAGGTTAAGGAAAGGACAAAAGAACTTCAGGAAAGATTGACAGAATTGGAAAGATTTCAAAAATTAACTGTTGGCCGGGAATTGAGAATGATAGAACTAAAGAAGGAGATTAAGAAATTAAAAGAGGAATTAGAAAAATATAAGGACCAAAAACAAAAATAATGGGAGAAAAGCAAGAAGAATTTAAATCTGAAGAATTAAGGAAGGGTACGAAAACGCTACTCCGGAGAGACCTTGAATTAACTCGGGTTAAAGAAGAATTGGAGCGAAAGATAAAAGAACTGGAAGCAGCCAAGGAGAGAGAAATGGTCTTGAGAATAAGGGAAATAGCCAAGGCGGCAGATATTAAAAGGAAGGTAGAGCAGCTAGAAAAAAAGACCAAAGAACTAAAAGATGCGAGAAAGGCACTGCTGAATATATTGGAAGATATTGATGAGGCCAGAAAGAAGGCTGAGGAGGAAAGAAACAAGACGCTTGCCATCATTGCCAACCTAACCGACGGGCTTTTGGTTTTTGATTCCGACAACAGGGTTTCATTGGTTAATTCTCAGGCGGAAGAGATTTTAGGCATTAGGGCGGAAGAGATAGAAGGAGAATCCCTTGCTAATTTGAGCCGTTTTTCTTCCTTAAAACTGGTCGTTCAGGTAGTCGAAAAAAAGAAAAAGGTCTTCCGAGAAGAGGTTAAACTCCATGAAAACCTAATTCTGGAGATAACAACGAGCCCAATAACAAGAGAGAAAGAAAGAATAGGAAGTTTGCTTGTACTCCATGATATTACCCACGAAAAACGGATAGAGAGAATGAAGACCGAATTTGTATCTGTAGCCGCTCATCAATTAAGGACTCCACTGTCAGCGATAAAATGGAGTTTGGGAATGATTTTGGCAGAGGATATGGGCCCCCTGACTGAGGAACAAAAGAGATTTCTTCAAAAAACCTATCAGTCCAATGAACGGATGATTAATCTGGTTAACGACCTTTTGGACGTTGCCAGGATTGAGGAAGGCAGATATATCTATAAGCCGGCTTTTCGCGATCTGACAAAAATATGCCAGGCGGTGATTAATTCTCACAAGGCAGAGATTAAGAGAAAAAAGATAAAGTTTGAATTCAAAAGACCAAAGGGAAAACTACCGCAGATTAAACTTGATGAGGAAAAAATTAGTTTGGTGATTCAAAACCTTCTGGAAAACGCTGTTAGATACACTCCCCCGGGAGGAAAAATTGTTGTTTCTCTTAAGCGGAAGAAGAAAGAGATAGAATTTTCCGTAAGGGATACGGGTATAGGTATTCCCAAGGAACAACAGGACAGACTCTTTACTAAATTTTTTAGAGGGGCAAATGCAGTGAGAATGGAAACAGAAGGAACCGGCCTGGGGCTATTTATTTCCAAAAATATTATTGAGGCACACCGGGGGAAAATCTGGGCAGAATCAGAGGAAAACAAGGGGTCTGTGTTTCACTTTTCTTTACCCTTGACTTGACATTCTTCCCCTGAAAGTAGTAGAATTAGGTAAAAGAATTCAAGACAAAAAACGATGGCAAAAAAAATTTTAATAGTTGAAGATGAGGAGATACTGTCGGACCTTCTTCAAAAGAGATTGAAAAAAGAGGGCTATGGTGTTTTGTTGGCAAGAAACGGAGAAGAGGGATTAAAAATGATAAAGAAGGAGAGACCAAACCTTGTCTTGCTTGATGTTATTATGCCAAAAATGAGCGGGTTTCAGGTAATGGAAGAAATGAATAAAGAGGAAAATCTTAAGAAAATTCCGGTAATTATCATTTCCAACTCCGGGCAACCGGTAGAGATAGGTAGGGCTCAGGAATTGGGAGCGAAGGACTGGCTAATCAAAACCGAGTTTGACCCGGAAGAGGTGTTAAAAAAGGTGGTCAAACAAATCGGTAAATGATAACGCGCATTAAATATGGCAAAGAAAATTTTAATTATTGAGGACGACAAATTTTTGAGAGAACTGATAGCCAAAAAATTGGCTAAAGATGGTTATGAGGTTTCAGAGGCAGTAGACGGAGAAGAGGGGGTTAAAAAGACAAAGGAAACAAAGCCAGACCTAATTCTGCTCGATCTTATCTTGCCTGAGATGGATGGATTTGAGGTTTTAAGCAAGATAAAAGAAGACCCCGCCTCCAGTTTAATTCCCGTAATCATTCTTTCAAATTTGGGTCAGAAAGAAGACATTGAGAAGGGTTTGAAGATGGGGGCAACTGACTATCTGATTAAAGCCCATTTCACACCCGGGGAAATCGTTGAAAAAATAAGGAACATTATTAAGTAATTTTACAGTTGTAAATGCCTGAGCTTCCTGAGGTGGAAACTACTATTAATATATTAAAGAAAACCAGACCCCGGATATTAGGGGCTGTTTTTTTAGACATTTGGACTGACAGCCCCTCGCTTATTAAAAAGCCCAAAGACCTTCTTCAGTTCAAAAAGGAGATCAAGGGCAAGAAAATTAAAAAAATTTGGCGGAGAGGAAAAAATATTATTTTTGGGTTGTCCTCTGGTAAAAATCTCCTAATCCACCAAAAATTAACAGGTCATCTGCTTTTGGGAGAATGGAAACGGCAAGACAATAAATGGCAGGCTCTTGTTAAAGGTCCTTTGACCGAGGACCCGATGAACAGGTTTTTACACCTGATATTTTATTTAGATAACGGGAAGCAATTAGCCCTCTCTGATTTAAGAAAATTTGCCAAGTTAGAGGTCTTAAGTGAAGAGGAACTGAAAAAGGAATTAGGTTCTCTGGGTCCGGAACCATTAGACAAAAGTTTTACCTTTGAGAAGTTCAAGGAAGGTGTTTTGAAAAAGAAAAATAAAGCGATTAAACAGGTGTTAATGGACCAAGGTGTAATTGCCGGAATTGGCAATATCTATTCTGATGAGATTTTATTTGAGGCGAGAATTAATCCCTTTAGGAAGATAAGGGAATTAAATGAAAAGGAACTAAAGGAGATTTATTCAGCAATGAAGAAAATTTTATCTCTGGGAATAAAACTTCAAGGTGCCTCTGTTTCTGACTATCGCCTGCCCTGGGGCGCTAAGGGAGGGTTTGACAGGGTAATAAAGGTTTACCGGAAAGAGGGACAAAGGTGTCCAAGATGTGGTGCCATAATCAAGCGTCAGAAAATCGGAGGGCGCTCCGCTCATTTTTGCCCCAAATGCCAAAAATAATTATGGAAGACAATAGCCAGCATTGGAGTAGAATAATTGCAAAATTGGTTCTTAAAAAATTTCCTGCAAGGAAGGTTTATGTTTGTGCCGCTGGAATTACCCCCTCTGGAACGGTCCATTTTGGCAACTTTCGCGATGTAATGACCTCCCTTGCTGTGGCTAAACAACTTCAAAGAGAGGGCAAAAAGGTCCGTTTCATTTTTTCTTGGGATGACTTTGACCGCTTTCGGAGGGTCCCTCCAGAGGTAGATGATTCTTTCAAAAAATATATCGGGGCGCCCCTGAGTTCTGTTCCAGACCCCGATGGAAAATATAACTCCTGGGCAGAAAGATTTGAGAAAGAGTTTGAGAGAGCAATGGTTGAGTTGGAGATAAATCTTGAGTATCGTTATCAGACCAAAGAATACAAATCGGGCCGTTATGACCAGTTTATTATTCAGGCATTAAATTCCCGTCAAAAAATTGCCCAAATACTTCTTTCCTTTATGTCAGAGAAGGCAAAAAGAGAAAAGGGAATAGATCCTAAAGAGTTCATAAAAAACTATTATCCAATTTCTATTTATTCGCGCTTTAGTGGCAAGGATAATGTTAAAATCTTGGCTTATGATGGCAGGACAAAAATAAGGTATCAGTGTCTTAAGACAAATAGGATTGATGAAATTGATATAACCAAAGAACATATAGTAAAGTTGGCTTGGAAAACCGATTGGGCAATGCGCTGGATGGCAGAGGGAGTGGTTTTTGAGCCCGGAGGGGCTGATCATGCCTCTCCCGGTGGGAGCTATGATGTCTCTAAGGTGATAGCCAGGGAGGTTTTTGGTATTAGGGCTCCTGTTTTTGCCGGCTACCAATTCATTGGCTTACGGGGGCTGAAAGGAAAGATGTCCAGTTCAAAGGGCAATGCCGTATCCCCGCTTCAACTTTTGGAAATATACGAGCCCTCCCTGTTAAAATGGATGTATTTAAGAAGATCGCCTAGCAGTGTTTTTACCTTGGCTTTTGACAGCGAGATCTACCGCCAATATGATGAGTTTGATAGTGAGGTTGAAAGGTATCAACAGAATGTCCTTAATTTAGAACGTCGGCAGGCTTTAGAATTAAGCATTGAAAAGGAAAAATTTTACAAACACCCAATTCCTTTTCGTCAGGCGGTCGCCCTGGGCCAGATTGCCCAATGGGACCAAGAAAAGACAATTAGATTATTGGAAAAATTGGGGATTGCCTACGATAAGGAATCTGTTAGGTCTCGTTTGAAAAGAGCCAGGAACTGGCTTCAAAGATATAATCCTGAACAAGGGTTTTCTTTATTGGAAAACCCTAACCAAGAATATCTCAAAAAAATGAGCCTCAAATCAATAGAGCAGATAAGAAGATTAAGAGAGAGGATTGAGACAGGCACTTCCTCAGTAGAGGAATTAAAAAAAATACTCTATGAGATTCCTAAAGAGCCAGGGCTTGATCCAAAAAAAATTACCCTGTCTCAGAGAGCGTTTTTTAAGGATATTTACAATCTCTTGTTTGGCAAAGATAGGGGCCCACGCCTGGCAACCTTTCTGTGGCTGGCAGACAGAGAAAAAATTCTTAAACTTTTAGATATATGATTATTTTCCTCTATGGGCAAGATACCTATAGAAGCCGGCGGAAGTTGAATGAATTTATTGCCCGGTATAAAGAGGTTCATAAGGAGGGCTCGGGATTAAGACGCCTTGAAGGCAGGGATTTAGATTTTAGGAGTTTTCGGCAGGAGATTGAAACCGGCACAATATTTGGAGAAAAAAGGTTGTTCATTTTAGAAGGCGTTTTCTCAAATCAGGAATTCAAGGATTTGTTTATCAAGAACAAAAAGAGGATTTTGTCTTCCAATGCCACCATTTTGATTTATGAAGCAAGGAAGATAGAGAAAAAAGACAGATTTTTTAAATTTCTTCTTGAAAATTCAAGGAGTCAAGAGTTTGATTTCTTAAAAGGCAGACAACTGGAAAGATGGATAATCTCTGAATTTTCCCGATACAGGGTTAAAATTCAACAAAGGGCATTGAGCCAACTTATTGATTTTGTGGGTCCTGACACCTGGCGGATGACAAATGAAATCAGGAAATTATCCTCTTATAAAGGAAAAAACTCTGTTGTAGAAGAAGAGGATGTTCGGGCATTGGTGAAGCCAAAAATAGAAAGCGATATTTTTAAGACCATCAATGCCATAGCCAAAAAAGATAGAAAAACAGCCCTTGGCTTGATAAGGGCGCATCTAAACTCGGGGGAATCTCCATTTTATTTATTCTCAATGATTGATTTTCAATTTCGCAACCTTTTGGTTGTTAAGGACCTTCTTGAAAGGGGGTTCTCCCCCTACTCAAGCGGGATTCATCCTTATGTAATCAAAAAAACCCTTCCCCTTTTGAGGAAATTTACCTCGGGCCAGTTAAAAAGGATTTACCGAAGGTTGTTTGAATTAGACCTTGAGATTAAAAGCGGAAAAATGAATCCTGAACTTGGTCTTGATTTGCTTGTTACAGAGATTTAGTTTCTTTGTTTATTAGTTTGGCTATCTTTGCCTTTTTTCTGCTTGCGGCATTTTTTTTGAGAACCCCGGTCTTTGCTGCCTTGTCTATGGACTTATATATCATCGGCAGCAGTTTTTTTGCCTGTTCAGTTTTTTTTAGTTGAATAAAATCCTTTGCCTGTTTAATCAGGGCTTTTATCTTCCTTTTCTTCTCACGGTTTCTTGCCCTTCTTTTTAGATTTTGCCTCAGGGCTTTTTTGGCCGATTTGGTAATAGGCATATCCTTTAGGATACCATAGATAAGAAAATGTTGCAACACCTACGTATTAGCAGTTTCTCGGGATAGCAAGGTCTGGGAGTATCAATGGTTAATATCGTAGGTCTAAACAGGGGTTTGTTTCTGATACTTTAAATAGAACTATCCCATCAAACCTTGGCTTACCATCCCTGCCAAATTAGATTTTTAGCCACATTTGCTTTGATTTCGCTCAAGAGGCTAAGGGAAAGATAAGGGTGAACTTTGAGCCCTTTCCTTCCATGCTTTCTAAGAATATCTGTCCGCCCATTTTTTGGCAGAGTTCTTTGCTAATCCACAGCCCCAGCCCGGTTCCTGGAATATCGGCTGTTTCCCTGGTTCTAACCCGGTAGAACTTTTGGAAAAGTTTTGTTTGGGCTTGAGCCGAGATGCCTAGCCCAGTATCCGCTACAGAGATGCGGTATTTTTTTCTTATCTTGTCTGCCTGGGTTTCAAGTTTTACCCATCCCTTGGGCGTATATTTGATGGCATTATTGACAAGATTGAAGATAATCTCCCGCAGTCGGTTGGGGTTTGCCATAATATAAAGGGGTTCCTCTTGGGGCTGAAAGACTAATTTCAGGCCCTTTTTCTGGGCCTTCAGTTCCAACTCTTTGATTACCTCCTTGATAACAATCTCCGGCTGAATCCTTTTTGGAGTGATATCCAGTCGGCCCTGCTGGATTCTGGAAACCTGGAGAATGTCGTCAATAAGATTGCCCAGGTTTTTTGCTGAGATATCAATCCTCCGCAGATATTCTTTCTCTTCTTCATCCAGGGAGGGCTCAATTTTTTCCCTCAGAACTTCAATATAACCCCTGATGTTTATAATAGGACTGCGAAGTTCGTGGGTTGCCATTCTAATAAACTCATCCTTCATTTTGTCAAGTTCCTGAAGTTTTTTGTAGAGGGCTACATAGGAAAAGAGTCGGGTATGCTGGAGGATAAGAAAGAGGATGAGGACATTGGCAATAATAACAATGGCATAACTGATATGAATTAAGCGGGTGATTAAAAGGTCGGATTGTTCCAAAGAAAGAGCCAGAGAGACAATGCCTATTTTTTTTCCTGTTTGGGGATCAAAAATTGGTTTATTAACACTCCAAAACCTTGTGCCGTTTATCTCTATCTTCTTGGCTATGGCTTGGCCTTGAGACCAGCTTATAGCCAAGGAGGGATCGGAAATGAATGCCCCTGTTTCTTTGGGGTCCTGAGAGGCAATAATTTTAAATTCTCCATTTTCCTGCTTTATAAAGCGGAGTTTCTTGATTTCAGGATTTTCTTTTGTGATCTGCTCAATTTTTCTTTCTAGAGCCTCCGGTTGAGAAAGAAGACCGGGGCTAAAGACATTAATGATGTTTTCTGCCAAAATGGCTTTTGTTTGAAGGACGGTGTTGATGTTTTTCTGAAAGGCATTGACACTAAAGAGGGTAACGAGGTAGAAGGCAAGCGGAATAAAGATAATTAAAAAAAGAGAATATAGAATTCCAGGATAGGTTTTTATGAATTTAAGAAACCTAAACATTTCTCCTCTTCCTGGCTAAAATATCAATTATAATAAGGGCGATTGTTAGGCATAATATAACAATAGAAAGAATTAAGATAGTAAAAGGGCCTTTTAATTTTTCAACAGGTGAGACCGCTTCAGCAGGGGTTTCAAGAATTCTGAAGACATTTTCTCCTTTTTTGACGAAGACAAATGTTTCAGAACGTGCCTTGATTTGCCCTTGGTTGTCAGTCAGCGTAGCATAAACAGTGTGTTGGCCATCACTTAAGGGCTTGTCTAGGGTGTACTCCCAATGACCACTACTATCTGTTTTGACTACAACCACTATCGGTTTTGAGAAAATAAACAAGGTAATAAAAGAGTTTGGCAAGCCCCTCCCGCTGAATTTTAATCCCTTTCCTCCATGGGGCAAAGCAACCGTTTCTACCCTCTCTACCCTATAGATATCAGTTTTTTGGGGCAGAACCCTTTTTGGATTCTGATAGACAATTTTTCCGGCTGGTCCCGGCTTTAATGGATTAAAACCTGCCACATATTCGTCTCCGTCCAAGAAGCCGTCTCTATCCGAGTCAGGATTAAAGGGGTTGGTTCCTATTGCTATCTCTTCTTTATCCGAGAGCCCATCATTATCTGAATCCCTAACCAATATCGTCTGCTTTTTAATTTTTTCTGCTGTTTTTTTCTCAACCTTCTCCTCTAAATTTTTTAGAAGGGGATTGATTTTTATCTTAGCCGCCTTTTTGGTTCTAAAAACTGTGCTTGTCGGCTGAACTGCCTCTAATGGCTTTGAGACATTGTCAATTGTCTTTATTATTTCGTTTATCTTTTTCTCTTTCTCTTTTTTAATTTCGCCTAATTTGTTTTTGGCCATCTCTAACTGTTTATCGATTTTTTCTTTTTCCTTCTGATGGCTTTTCAATACCTCTTTTATTATCTTTTTAGAGGTTGTTGCTGGCGAGGTTTCCAATTTTTTCTGAACAGATTTAATTTTATTGTCTATTTTTTCTTTCTCTTTTTCCTTTTTGGTTATTTCTTCTTCGGTTATCTTTTCTTCCTCGGTTTTTTTGGCCAGTTCTTCTATGCTTTCTGCCACTACCTTACTTGCTTCTTGAACGCTTTTGTCAACTTCTGATTCTATAATTTTCTTTTTTTCTTCAGGGATGGCCCTCTTTGCTTCCTCCGCTACCTTTTTAATTTCTTCTGTTATCTTCTTTTTTATTTCCTTCTTTGCTGTGGATATTTCTTCTTCTTGTTTTTCAATTTCATGGCTTGCCTGGGATATCTCTTCTTTTAGTTTGTTTTCTTTTTCTTGGTCATGAGGAACTTCATTTTCAATTTCAATATTAATTCTTGAACTTTCATATTCGCCATATTTGTTGTTAATTTTTACAAAAAGTTCGTAGTTGCCATTGGGAGACAGATTTGTGTCCCAAGAGTATTTCCAGATATCCTTTTCCTTTGATTGGGCTTTTCCTAGATAAACAGGAAGGATTGCTCCTGACAATTGGTAATAGATTTCAACTGAATCAGCGTCTTTTACCCTGCCTTTTATCTCAAATTTTCCCTTTAGTTTTTCTCCTGTTTTGGGTTGGATAAATTGGAACTCTGGAGCAATATCCTTCACTACCTTTTTCCTTGAGGTGGAAGAGATTTTTCCTCCTTCTGACTTTTCTTCTGGCTGATGAGGAATTAGATTCTCTACCTTTTCTTTTATTTCTTTTCCTCCAATTTCTTTCCTTGCCCAGATATTAACGGGCTCTGAAGACAAACCTGCTACCAGACCGATGAGGACGAGTATAGAGAATATTTTTTTCATAGTTTTTACTCCCCCTTGATTACCGCAAGGGGAGATAATTTTGCTACCTTTTTGGCTAAATTGGCATTGTTGACGACCTCTATTACTTCCTCAATATCTTTATAAGCCAAGGGGGCCTCTTCGGCAATTCCCCTCATTGAATGACATTTTACCACAATTCCCTTTAATTTCAACTGGTTGATTACTCTCTGCCCAGAGGTGGTCTTCATTGCCCTGTGCCGGGACATGGTACGGCCTGCTCCATGATTGACAGTATAAAATGCCTCTCTTGATTTTTCTGTTCCGACTAAGACATAGGAAGCCGTTCCCATTGAGCCCGGAGTCAAAACCGGCTGTCCAGTTTCTTTATATTTTTCTGGCAGTTCTGGATGACCTGGTGGAAAAGCCCGAGTGGCTCCTTTGCGATGAACAATTAATTTCATTTTTTTAGCATCAATATTATGCTCTTCAATTTTGGCAATATTGTGAGCGACATCATAAAGTAATTTTAATTTAACATTTTTTCCTAAAACTTTTTGCCATGCCTTTCTAACATAATGGGTTATCATATGTCTATTCGCCCAAGCAAAATTGCAAGCAGCAGACATTGCCCTAAAAAATCTTTGACCTTCAGGAGAATTAAAGGGAACACAGCAAAGTTCTTTATCCGGCAATTTTATTCCATATTTCGGATAAATTGGCATTAAAATTCTTAAATAATCAGTGCAATTTTGATGGCCAAGACCGCGAGAACCGGTATGGATCATTACTACAACTTGATCTTTAAATAATCCAAAGATTTTAGCAACTTCCTCATCAAAAATTTCCTCAACTTTTTGAACTTCGCAAAAATGATTTCCGCTCCCAAGAGTCCCTACCTGATCTCTTCCCCGGTTTTTTGCTTTTTCAGAAACACAATTCTCATCTGCCATTTCCATTCTTCCCTGATGCTCGCAATTTTCAATATCTTCTTTTTCTCCATAACCCTTTTCAACCAAATAAGGAACACCACCTTCTAAAATTTTGTTAATTTGTTCAATCGATAATTTAATCTTTCTCCCTCTCCCTAGTCCCGAGGGAACCTCTTTTTGAATTTCTGTTGCCAGTTTGTCTAAATAGGGGTTAATTTCTTTTTCAGTATATTCCGATTTTAACAATCTTACCCCACAGTTTTCATCCATTCCTACTCCCCCTGGCGAAATTGCTCCTTCTGGATACTTTGTAGCCACTACTCCTCCAATGGGCATACCATACCCTTCGTGGATATCCGGCATAGCAATCGCATATTTTACAGCTCCGGGAAGGGTAGCGGTATTAATAAGCTGAGCAATTGACTCGTCCTTAAAGCAACTTTCCAACATCTTTTCAGAAACATAGATCCTTGCCGGGACCCTCATATCCGGCCTAAAGGATTTCGGAATCTCCCATAGATAGTCATTTATTTTCTTGAAAGTTTTTTTGGAAATCATATATCAAATAAAATTGTTGCCTGCCAGATTTTATTTTTTTGCTTAATCTCTAAGTTATGATAGGTTGCCCCCTTTATGACCAATCCAAAACCTTCGACCTTGTAGCCGGAGAGTTCCCCTTCCAATTCCTTATCAGAAAATTTAGCAAATTTTATTTTATTATAGATTTCTTTGTTTACTTCATTTAGATAATTGATTTCCGATAAAAAATCAACCAAAAGGGAATTTAGGTCATTAGATTTTATCTTTATTTCTTTTGGTTCTGATTTTGGACCTTTACCCTCTGGCCGAAGAACACTTTCCATTCCAATCATTGCGTTTTTAAAGAGTTCTTTTTTGCTTTTTCCAAGCACCCTGATTTTCAGGTCTGCCTCGTGTTCCAGTATTTCAAATTTTTTCATAGATTTTTTTCAAACTCTTCTCTGAGGACCCTTCTGTCATCCCAAGGAATCTTTTTTCCTTGTGCCAAACAAATTGAGGGTTCGCACCCCTTGCCCGTGATTATTATTACATCGCCCTTTTTTGCCAGTTGCAATGATTTTTTGATTGCCTCACGCCGGTCTAAAATTTTATAAACTGATTTGCTCTGCTGGCTCTGGGTTCCTTCAGCCACCTGGTTTATAATTTCCATTGGGTCTTCGTCATAAGGGTCTTCATTGGTAAGAATGACCTTATTGCAGTATTTGGCGGCTATTTTCCCTAGGACAGGTCTTTTCCATTTGTCTCTTCCCCCACCACAGGCGCCCAAAACGCAGATTAGTTGGGCGTTTGTTTGTTTTATGAACCTATTGACAAGTGTCTGATAAACCTTTTCTAAGGCATTGGGGGTAAAGGCATAGTCAACAATTGCCCTAAAGGGTTCAGAAATTACCTCCTCCATTCTTCCCTCTACGCCCCTGAAAGAGGCCAATGACCTTTTGCATTTTGCTAGATCAATCCCCTGAGACAAGCCAAGGCAGACAGCGGCTAAAGCGTTGTAGATGTTGAAATCTCCCAGCAGGTTTAGGGAAAGGGGAAATTTTAGGGTCTTGGAAAATCCTTCTTTTTGAATTTCAATCTTTGCCATTGGCTCTTTGCCATTGACTTTTCTATAGAGATATTTTTCTTTTGCCCGAAACTGGAGAAAGTAGTCGGCGTTTTTATCATCTAAATTTATGATATGGATATTTTTTGTTGCCTGAAACAATTCTGCCTTCGCTCTTTTGTAGTTTTCAAATCCAGCATGCCTTTCTATATGTTCCGGGCTTAAATTGGTAAGAATGGCAGCGTCAAAATCAATGAATTTATGCCTGTATTGGATAATTCCTTCCGAGGTTACTTCTAAAACAGCATATTGGCATTTTTCTTTTACTGCCTTTCTCAAAAATTTTTGGAGGAATGCCCTTCCCGGCATTGTCATTCTTAATTCATTTTTTTCTTCTTTTTCCTTGATTTTGAAGCGGATTGAGTTAGCCAGGGCAACCCCAAATCCGTTATCCTCAAGGATTTTTGTTATCATTTCAGTTGTTGTTGTTTTTCCATTTGTCCCTGTCACGCCGATAACCCTTAATTTCCGGGAGGGAAATCCATAAAAGACCGCTCCTAAGAAAGAAAGGGAAAGATGATAAAAATTGAGCAAGGGGGAGGGAACAAATTTTTTAATTAGATTCTTTAGTTCCATTCTCTTTTTTTAACATATTCTTGAAGATTAAGGAAGATCCTAAAATATGAAAGAATGTGATTTAGGATTTTGAATTTTGGATTGTCATTTTAGGGTTTGAACTTTTATTAGGGCTTACTCCCAAGATTGACCTGTATAGTTTGACTTCCTGGCTTAATAAAGATAAAATAGGTGATAATATGAGGGAAACGAGAAGAGAAAGAAGCCCAAGGATGGAAACAAGCCCAGAGGAAACACCTGAGGAATTATTGGATAAGGGGTTTTCAGGCCTGGAGTCCGTAGAGAGTGATATAGAAAGGATAAATATAGAGACACCACCGACGAGAATAGATATTTTTTGGAAGGAAGCCGAATGTAGAATTGAGTGGCTTGAAAAAGCGGGTGGGAAACTAATTGATGAGGGGATAAAAATGAGAAGAGATGGTATTCTCGAGCAGGGAGGGGAAGAAATCCGGAGAGGGATTATGACTCTAACCAGGGCACTTAGTCTACGTGAGAGAATCATCAGGTCAGGCGGGAGAGTAAGAGGATTTACTGAAGAGGTCAGAATTCAAAGGGAAAAACAAAGGGAGTATCTGAGAAGGTTTTTGTATTTGGTTCTTAAGGCAGAGATACTGGGCTATGAAAATAGATCATCCTCAGAGATAGAAAAGCAAGAAATTAGGAATACACGAGACAAGATAAAAGGAAGATTGAAAGCATGGGAACAATCCCTGGCGGGGAGTGAAGAGGAAAAAAAGAGGGTCCCGCAGAAATTAAATAAGCAGATAAAGGAATGGGAAAAGGAGTTGAAAAGCCAGAGAAATAATACGGAAAAAGAAGGGTCTAAAACAAGTGGCTTTTACTAATTTCGACACCTGGGCCGGGTCTTGTTATTATTACATTTTTAATTCCTGACATCCTCTTAATCTCCTTAATCAATTCTTTCAGGTCTTTTTTCTCACATAAAATTTTTACCTGGGGCCCAGCATCAATGGTAAAATAGCATTTTAGTCCCCTTTCACGGAGTTCTCTTATCTTATGGATAAAAGCAATTGTTTTTTCATTCCAGTAGATAATAGGTGGTTTTGTAGTTATCATCAAGGCATGCATCTTAAGGCAGTTTTCCTCGGATATTTTGCCAAGCAGGGATATATCCCGATTTTTTATTGCCCTTTTGGCGATTTTAATATCTTTGTCAATTGTCTTTAGCCAGCAGGGATAAAAGGGGCAGGTTTTTACTGTTTGAGCCATTCCCTCTCTTGAACTGACCTTTTTTTCTTTTCTTGAGGTAAGACAAATGACCATCCGAATATCTGGCCAATAATCTGCTGGGGCTATCTGAAGAGCAAAGGAGTCAGAACCATCATCTTTTTTGCCTCTTCGCCACTCTACAAAACCGCCATAGATTGAGCGGCAGGCAGAGCCAGAGCCCTGTCTTGCCAAAATACTCATTTCTCTTTCGTTTAGCCCAAGACCCAGGGCTTCATTTATTGCGGCAGTCAGGGCAGCAAAGCCAGCGGCAGATGAAGCCAGTCCGGCTCCCTTTGGAAAATTGCTTTGGCTGACTATCTTAATTTTTCTCTTTGTTCCAGCAAGCTTTCTTATTTTATCCAAAAATGGTTTAAGATACCTTTTATATTCCTTTGAACTGGGGGGATAATTCCGGTTGTTCAAGATTAAAATATCCTTTTTGTTTCTTGAAGAAAACTCAACAGTTGTTTTGACCGAGAGGCAGTCGGTTGTTAAGCTGATGTTGCTGTTTTGGGGCAGAAATAGATTTTCATCTCTTTTCCCCCAGTATTTTATTAGAGCGATATTGGCATTGGCTATGGCAGTTGCCTTCATTGTTTCTTATTGTAATTCTTAATTGTCTTTTTGGCAATATGTGTTAAAATATAGATTATGACAGAAAAAAAAGCCGATATCCCTTCGGTTGGAATATCTCAAATCAGCGTGGCCATTCCCCGGTATTTTTTGTCTTTAGAAGAACTGACCAAGATTAGGAACATTCCTTCAACCTACGCTACCGAGGGGCTGGGCGTTTTTCAGGCACGTATTCCCTATCAAGAGAGGGTTGAGGACCTAGCGGCTGAGGCTCTTAAGAAGATTGACTATAAGGATGTGGAAAGGTTTTTTATTGCCACCGAATCAGACCCTGACCTTTCTAAGCCATTTGGAGTCCGGCTTATTAATAAGAAACTTGGACTAACCAGACTGCCTTTTCAATATAAGTTTGCCTGTCTGGGAGGGGTAGAGGCTCTTATTTCTGCTTGTGAATACTCTGTTGCCAACAGGGGAAAGCCGGCCATTGTCTTGGCTCTTGACCGTTCAATCTACCCTGAAACAAACCCAGCAGCAGAAATGACCCAAGGGTGTGCCGCTGTGGCTATGCGTGTAGAGGTTAACCCGAAACTTTTAGAGGTTGATTACGAAAATATAGGCCAGTATGCCGCTGATGTTGATGACTTTAGGGTACCAGCCCCTTCTTTTCCCTTTCCCCAGGTAAATGGCCAACTAACAAAGTCGGCTTATCTTGGCTGTCAGAAGTTTGCCCTTGAGGACTGGGAAAGGAACAATCAAGATTTATTGAAAACACTGGGAGGGAAGACCCTTGTTCAAGCCGCTGATTTCTTTGTTATGCATACCCCCTTCCCAAAAATGACCGAATGGGCATCTGCTGTTTTTTGGAGGCACGAGAATTTGAAAGAGAAGCCCCATCTTCGCTTGAGTCAGTGCCTGGAGAATCCTGGATTGTTCAAGGAATACAAGAAGGACCTTGACCGGGTAAGGTCATTGCCGGAATTTCAGGCTTTTTTTGAAAAGAAGGTCAGGCCCGGGCTGAAATACAATCCCTACATTGGAAACTCCTACACCTGTTCAATTTTCATCTCCTTAATTGCCATATTGGAAGAAATAAAAGAAGGGCAGCAACTCGGAATGTCGGGCTATGGAAGCGGGGCAGGGGCTATCTGTCTAAGAGCGGTCTCCCAGTCAGAGGGATTTAAAAGCGACCTAAAAGAGCAGTTAGAGAAAGGAGAAAAATTAACCTTTGAGGAGTACCAAAAATGGAGGGAATCCCAAATCGCAATTAGTTAGTATGTATATTAAAGGTGTGGGGATGACCAGATTTGATTATTCCCAAAAGCCCTGGTGGGGGTTTTGTTATGAGGCGGCAATGGAGGCCTTGGAAGATGCCGGGATGAAAATTTCCGATATTGACCTTGTTATTTTTAGTGGGATGGAAAGCGCTGACGGGCAAGAGGAACACCAGACCCATAAGACCTCTTTTTTGTCCGACCTTTTTAAGACCCACTGCCCGATTATTCAGACACCTTCTGTCTGTAGTGGTGGCGGGGTGGCTTTCTGGACAGCGCTTCATCTTAAGGGATTTAAGAACATACTTGTTTGTTCAGGAGAGAAGGTGGTTGATAATAAAAGCCAGGTTACTGTTCACCGGATTTTGTCTGCCCAGGAAAGAGAGATTGAGCAAAAAGAGGGGCTTCTGTTTCCGGTGGGAAATGCCTTGGTTTGGCAACTTTACGCCCAAAAATATGGGGCAACAATGGATGACCTTGCCCTGATTGCCTTCAAAAATCATCAAAATGCTGTTCAAAATCCCAAGGCATATTATTATAAAAGGCCGGTTTCTTTAGAAAAAATAAAAAACTCGCCAGTGGTTTCTTCGCCCTTTCGGCTTTTTGATTGTTCCCTCTCAGTCAATGGTGGAGCAGCAGTGGTTCTGAGCCAAGAGAAGACAGATATTGAGGTGGCTGGCTCTGGGTTTGCCACGGACTACATAATGACATTTAATAGAGAAGAGCCCTGGCATTTTGTGGCAACCAAGATAGCGGCTGAAATTGCCTATCGTCAGGCAAATATCCAGGCAAGAGATGTTCAGGTAGCAGAGGTCCATGACGCCTTTACCTCGGTTGAGTTGTTCTCTTATGAAGACCTGGGCTTTGCTCCACCTGGGAAAGGAGCAGAACTTATTAGAAAGGGGATAGTAAATCTGGAGGGTAGTCTGCCGGTAAATCCATCAGGAGGACTGAAGGCAAAGGGCCATCCTATTTCTCCTACCGGTCTTGCCCAGATTTATGAGATTGTAAACCAGTTAAGGGGCAAGTGTGGAAGTAGGCAGGTAAGGCCTGTTCCTAAAATCGGCTTGTGCCACAACATTGGCGGCACAGGTGGAAGCATCACGGTTCATATATTAAGGAGGACCGATTAGGCAGGCATCTATTAGGGCTTTTTCTGCAAAGGTGGTCAAGACCTGTTTAAACCTATGCCTAAAAATTTTGCCGACCATCTTTTAGGTCAAATAAGAAAGTTGAAAAATCCCAGTTGTGTAGGGCTGGACCCGAGATTTGAACTTCTTCCTGATTTTCTCAAGAGCTCGGACAAACCCCAGGCGCTTTTTAATTTCAACAAAAAAATTATTGACGCCACATTTGACCTGGTTGCTGTTTATAAGGTTCAGGTTGCCTTTTATGAGGTCTATGGCAGCAAGGGATTTAGGGCTCTGGAGAGAACAATTTCTTATTTAAAAAAGAAAAAGAAGATAATAATTGTTGATGCCAAAAGAAATGATATTGGCTCAACTGCTCAGGCCTATTGTCAGGCATATCTTTCCAAAGAAGGGCTTGATGTGGACGCTCTAACTGTTAATCCCTATCTTGGTTGGGACTCTTTAGAACCGTTTGTTGAGGTGGCAAAAAGCCAGGGCAAGGGACTTTTTGTTTTAACAAAGACATCAAATCCCTCCTCGGCTGATTTTCAGGACCTGAAAATGAGAAACGGCAAGAGGTTGTATGAGGTAGTGGGAGAAAAAATAAACGAGTGGAACAAAGGAACAGAGGGAGAATTGGGCTACGGGATAGTCGGGGCGGTTGTGGGAGCAACCTATCCTCAGGAGATAAAGAAATTAAGAAAAATTATGCCAAGAAGCATCTTTTTGCTACCCGGCTATGGAGCCCAGGGGGGCTCGGCAAAAGATGTTGTTTTTGCCTTTGACAAAGAAGGCAAAGGAGCAATTATAAATAGTTCACGAGGAATAATTTTTTCCTACAGAAATAATCCCTACAAAAAAAGATTTCCTCCAAAAGAGTTTTATCTGGCAGCCAGGCAGGCAGTTATAGATATGAGAGAAGATATAGTCGGGAAACTTAACAAGAGAGATTAGAGAACTGCGAAAAAAATCAGGTCCTCGGAGATAAAAACCGGACCATATAGGTGTCTTTTAGTCTAAATCCCAGTTTTCTCCAATAATTTCTTGCTCCCACTCCTGAGATAGCGGCAATTTTTTTTATCTCAAACTCTTTTTGGGCAATCTTTTCTGCTTCCTTTATCAGTTTTTTCCCCAGGCCTCTATGTTGGGGGGAGGCCCAGGTTTTGCCAATAGGGGTTGATTGCCCCATTGTTTGAATCTCCCTGATAATTGCCGAGTTTTCTAAAACCCTGAATATCGCCTTTCCCCTTTTGAAGTAAAACGAAGGAATTCGTAGTCTTAAAAAACTGAAGAGTTTTGTTCTCTTTTTGTTTTCAATGCTCAGAAATATGTCTTTCCCCTCTGATGATCGGTAGTCGCAGCGATATAGGTACAATTTTTCTTTAGGATTATAATTCTCTTTGACCTCCCGACAGCGGATACAAAGACAGGCATTTCCTTCTTTTTTCATCTTTTCCTGAACCAATTGTCTTAGATTTGAGGCCCTTGCTCCGCCCTCAACAATGTACGAGGAGGGAATATCCCTGCCAATTCTTTGGATTCTGACATAGGGAGGAATTTTTTGCTTGATTTTTTGAAGAAGAAGGATTAATTCCTCTTTTGAATAGGGCTTGTATTTTTTTTCTAAATAATATCTGTAAAGGGGCGCTTCCTTCAATAGGGCGCAGGGATATATCTTTAGGTAGTCTGGCTGGAAGTCTGGACCCTGAAAGAGTTCTTCAAACATTTTTTCATCTTTCTTGAGATTGGAGCCGGGCAGGTTTGGCATCATTTGATAGAGCACCTTAAAGCCGGCGTCTTTAAGCAGTTTTGTGGCTAAAATTATCTCCCTTCTTCCATGACCTCTTTTGACCAATTTCAAGACATCATCATAGATTGATTGCACTCCCAGTTCCACCAGGGTTACCCCCAGCTTTCTTAACCATTTAATTTCTTTGCTGTTGATAAAATCAGGACGGGTCTCAATGGACAAGCCCACAATTCTCTGTTTTGCTACTTCGTTTCTTTTCTGGACTGTTTTTAGGTCCTGCCTAGTTTTTCTTGAATTGTTTGCTGCCCGGAAGCATTCTTTGACAAACCAGGATTGGTATTGTTTTGGATAATAGGACCAGGTTCCTCCGACTATTCTTAACTCAACCTTGTCAGTGGGATGGCCTTGGGCTTGGAGAGAGTCCAGCCGCTTTTTGGTTTGATAATAGGGATTGAAATTTAGACGTTTTGCTCTTTCAGCCGCTGGCTCTCCCCTTAGATAACTTTTGGGCATACCTTCTTGGAAGGGGCAGTAGAGGCAATGCCCTGGACAGGGATAGGGCTTGGTGAGTACTGAAACATTAACAATGCCGGATTGGGAGCGGATGGGTCGGGTGCGTAGCAACCTTTCAACTTCTGGAGATTCTTTTATCTTTTTCCTTTTGACCAATCTATGGTAGGATTTCAGCAGTTCAATATTGCTTGGACAGGAAACTCCATATTTTTGGGCTATCTTTCTTTTAAGTAGAGACAGGTTTACCTTAGTCCCCCTTTTTAGCAGATTTTTGATTATCTCTTCTGAAGGAGGATTTATACCTTTTTCCATTCTTCGTTTTCTTCTTCTGGAGGAGAGAAGATCTCTCTTGGCTTTGCTCCCCGGGCTGGTCCGACTATTCCTTCTTCCTCAAGCATATCAAGAAGCCGGGCCGCTCTGGCATAGCCGATTCTTAAACGGCGTTGCAAAAGAGACGCTGATGCCCTTTTTGATTCAAGAACTGTCTTTTTCGCCTCCTCATAAAGAGGATCTTCTGCTGATGAATCTGCGGGAGAAGAAGTCTTGGCTAATTCTGGGAGAGAAGAATCCTCGGTTAATTCCTCTTCCGGCACCTGCCATTTTGGACTTTTCACATTCAGTTTTATATATTCTGCTATTTTTTTTACCTCTTTTTCTGAAATATAGGGGGCCTGAATCCTTTTTGGCTTTGATGTTTCAGCCGAGATAAAAAGCATATCCCCTCGGCCCAGGAGTTTTTCTGCTCCTGCCATATCTAAGATGGTCCGTGAGTCAACCTGGGAGGCGACCTGGAGGGCAATTCGGCTGGTAATGTTTGTTTTGATTAGTCCGGTGATCACCTCCACTGAGGGTCTTTGGGTTGCCAAGACCAAATGAATTCCCACTGCCCTTGCCATCTGGGCTATTCTGACAATTCCTGCTTCCATTTCCTTTCCCTTTGCTGCCATTAGGTCAGCCAGTTCGTCAATGATTAAAACGATGTAGGGCAGCGGCTCTAATGTCTTTTTTCTCGCTATTAATTTATTATAACCTATGATATCCCTTGCCCTTGCTTCTGAAAGAATATCAAACCTTCTTTCCATTTCCGATATTGTCCACCTTAGGGCGTTAACAGTCAGGTCTGGCTTGCAGATAACTGGGAATAAAAGATGGGGTAGGTCGTTATAAACCGGGAATTCTACCCTTTTTGGGTCAACAAGGATAAACCGCAGTATCTCAGGGCCGCCTCCGAAGGGGTTGAGATTTGTGGCTGGGTGATAAATTAGACTTAAAATCAGAGAGTTTAAGAAAAGGGTCTTGCCTGAACCAGTGGAGCCGGCTATCAAGAGGTGGGGCATTCTGGATAGGTCGGCATAGAGAGGAGTCCCGGCAACATCTCGTCCGAGGGCAATGGTTAAGGGAGACGATCTTTGGAACTCCTGGGAGGAAATAAGATCCCGGAGCCGGATTCTTGCTCTGTATTTATTCGGGACTTCAATCCCAACCAATGACCTCCCTGGGATAGGGGCTTCAATTCTAATCGGATGACTGGCCAGAGAAAGAGAGAGGTTGTTGGCAAGCCCGGTAATTTTAGATAACTTTACTCCATCTGCTGGTTTTAGGGTATATTGGGTTACTGTTGGTCCAATATTTGCCTCTCCCATCTCTACTGGGACGCCAAAGTCCTGAAGGGTTTTTTTGATAATCAGGGAATTGGCTTTAATGTCGCCGCTTTGGGGAATTTCCCTTTCTTTTTCAAGCAGGTTGAGCGGAGGAGGATGATAAAGCAGGTCTTTGGATTCGATAAGTGGCTTTACCTTTAGTTCTTCTGGAGGCTTCTTGGCTTCTATGGCCGGGAGAGGGGGTGGTGCCTCAATCTCTTTTAGTTCTAATTTTGGGGGGCTGGAGGTGAATATCCGTTTAATAATCGGTTTCTTTTCTTCTGTTTCTTTTTTCTCGGGCTGAGGTTTTTTTTCTCTTCTCGTAATTGCAGGTGAGAGAATCTGCCAAAACACTATTCCTCCTGCGAGAAAAAGGGTTCCGAAGATAATTTGGCTTACCCAGGGCCCGAACAATCTAGCAGATATGGTTCCAAGGTATCCCAAATATCCTCCTTGGCCAGTCCCAGGGGTTAAGAGTTCTAATATAGACGAAAGCCCGATGGCAATGAGAGAGGAGCCCAGGAGAAGAGAAGGCAAGATGTGTTTTTTCTTGCTGTGAAGAAAAGATAGACCAGCCAGCAAAAAAATTAGGGGGAACAAGAATACTGTTTTCCCAACAAGGAGGGCAAATATATTTTTTAGAAACTTCCCGCTTATTCCGGCTAGGTTAAAAAAACTAAGTCCGAAGACAATGGAGAAGAGAAACATCAAAACCGCCAAGAGCAGTTTCTTTATCTCTTCCGGCAGAGAGAAGAAATGACTGTTGCCTCTGCTTTTATTGATTCCCTTGGCTCTTTTTCTCCGGGATTTGTTTTTTTTCTTAGTCACTGTTTGGATTATTTGGGAATTAATTTTGACAAATATTATTTTTTGAAGCCCGTGCCCACTGGTATTAGTTTTCCGATAATTACATTTTCCTTTAGACCTCGGAGTTTATCCTCTTGGCCTTTAAGACAGGCCTTGATAAGAACCCGGTGCGTTTGCTGGAAGGAGGCAGCCGAAAGAAAGGAATCAGTGGTCAGTGCTACGGGCGTGATGCCCAGCAGTATCTGTTTGCCCTTCGCTGGTTTTTTCTTTTCCTTTCTTAGTTCTTTATTGACTTCAGAAAACCTTATCTTTGAGACAATTTCGCCCGGCAGAAATTCCGAATCACCCGGGTCAGTAATTTTTAATCGGGAAAACATCTGAGAAACAATTACCTCAATATGCTTATCATGGATGACCGCTCCCTGACTAGCATAAACCTTTTGAATTTCTTTGATGATATATCTCTGGACTGCCTCCTTTCCAGAGGTCCTAAATAATTCTCTAAGGTCTAAATTTCCTTCGCAAAGGGGCTGACCCTTTTTAATCTTTTCTCCTGGTTTTACTGAAATGGCTAAATTGGGAGGAATTTTGTATTCAACAATCCTTTCCTTCTGGCCCGTATTGGTTTTAATCTTGACAATTCTATTCTTTGTGATTTCTAAAATCTTACCATCAACAGGAGAGATTTCTGCCTTTCCTCCGGGGACGCGGGCTTCAAAGAGTTCTTGAACCCGCGGTAGTCCGGATGTGATGTCTCCGCTTCCGGCAACTCCTCCTGTATGGAAGGTCCTTAGCGTCAATTGGGTTCCGGGTTCCCCAATGGCTTGGGCGGCAACAATTCCTATCGCTTGACCTTCCTGAATTAATTCGTTTTTAGCCATATCCCATCCGTAGCATTTTTGACAGATTCCTTCTTTTCCCTTGCAGGACAAAGGAGAACGTACCCTTACCTTTTCAATACCTGCTTCCTTTATCTTTTTGGCTTTCTTCCAATCAATTATTTCTCCGGCTTTTACAATTATCTTTTTTGTTTTTGGATGTTTTATCTCTTCTAGGCAATATCTTCCTACAATTTTATAGACATAGTCCTGACTTGCTTCTTTGGCATCACTAAGATAAACCTCTATTCCCTTTTTGTCGCCGCAGTCGCTTTCTCTGGTGAATACGCCGTGGGCAACATCAACAAGGCGCCGGGTAAGGTAACCAGCGCTTGAGGTCCTTAGGGCGGTATCAGCCGTTCCTTTTCTGGCGCCATGGGTGGAAATAAAGTATTCCAAAACAGTTAGCCCTTCCTTATAGGAACTTATTACTGGCAGTTCGATAATCTCTCCAGCCGGATTTATTACCAGCCCTTTCATTCCTGACATCTGAACCGGCTGGGTCCAGCCGCCTCTGGAGCCAGAATCAACCATAGTAAAGACCGGTCCGTTTTTAGGTAGGGCAGCAGGGACCAGTTTTTCAATTTCCGATTTCGCCCTTGTCCATACCTCAATAATTTTAGTTCTCCGTTCTTCTTTAGAGAGAAGTCCTTTTTTATAGTAGTTTTCAATCGTGATTACCTCATTTTTGGCTTTTTCAATAATTTCCGGTTTTTGAGGAGGAACAACCAGGTCGTCCATTCCCCAGGTGATGCCGGAAAGGGTTGAATATTTAAATCCCAGGTCCTTGATATTGTCTAAAATTTTCTGGGTTTCTTCTGAACTATATTTCTCAATAATCTGGGAGGCAATTTCGTTTAGAGCGTCAATGTTAATTAATCTATTCTGGTAAGGAAAATCGTTTGGAAGCGCCCGATTAAAAATAATTCTGCCTGCTGATGTTTCGATAACCTTTCCCTTAATTCGGACCTTTATTTTTTCTTGAATTTTAATCCTGTTAAGTTCCAGAGCCAATAGGGCTTCTTCAGGGTCAGTAAATATTTTGCTTCGCCGTTTTACCTCTTTTTTAGAAGCATCCTGGGGATGCCTGTCTTCTATTTTTGTGAGAGAATAACAGCCCAAGACAATGTCTTGATAAAGGGTGACAATAGGGGTACCGCTTGCCGGCTTTAGGAGATTGTAGCTTGGGAGCATTATCTCTTTAGCCTCTTTCTGGGCATTTTTGGACAGGGGGAGATGGACGGCCATCTGGTCGCCGTCAAAATCGGCATTAAAGGCCTTGCAGACCATGGGATGAAGTTGGATTGCCTCTCCTTCAATTAGTAGGGGATAAAAGGCCTGAATGCCCAGCCGATGGAGGGTGGGAGCACGATTCAGCAAAACCGCTCGGTTTTTAACTACTTCCTCTAAGGCCGCCCAGACCTCATCCGTTTCTTCTTCTATTAACCGAACCGCTCCTTGAACATTGTAAGCCAATTCTTTCTCTAAAAGTTTTCCAATGACAAATGGCTTGAATAGTTCCAGAGCCATTTTTTTGGGAATCCCACATTGATTTAATTTTAACTCTGGGCCAACCACAATGACCGACCTGCCTGAATAATCTACCCTTTTGCCCAGAAGATTTTGTCTAAATCGGCCGCGTTTTCCCTTTAGGGCATCAGCCAGGGACTTCAGTATTCTTCTGCCGCCTGAACTTGCTCGGGTTGTTAGTTCTCCCTTCCTCATGCTGTTGTCCACAAGGGCGTCTACGGCTTCTTGGAGCATTCTTTTCTCGTTTCTAATAATAACATCAGGCGCCTTTATTTCTAAAAGATATTTAAGCCGGTTGTTTCTGTTTATAACCCGACGGTACAGATCGTTTAGGTCGGAAGAGGCGTAGCGGCCGCCGTCCAATTGAACAGTGGGCCTAAGGTCAGGCGGGAGCACAGGAATAACAGTTAAAAACATCCATTCCGGCCTGATGCCTGCCTTGTCTAGGTCGCGGAGAAACCGGAGACGTTTCAATTCCTTGTTCTTTTCGCCCGTTATTCCTCTTTCTATTTTTCTCTTTAGTTTCTCAATCTCTCTTTTAAGATTAATCTTTTCAAAAATTTTCCTTAGCGGTTCGGCTCCTGTTTCGGCTTCAAAAAACTGGCCATATTTTGAAATCAAATTGCGGTATTCAATTTCAGAGATAATTTTGAGCGGTTTGATTGAGAGGACTTCCTCTCGGGCTTTGTTTTTAAGTTTGTTTAGGTCTTCTAATTTAAGATGAGGTTCGTTTTTTGCCTTGTCTAGGTCTTTAATTTTCTGCTGGTATTCATTTTCAATTTCTTCTAAAATCTTCTTTTTTTCTTCTTTGTCTACCTTGGTGACAATATAAGAAGCGTAATAAATTACGCTTTCCAGTTGATTTTGAGAGACATCTAAAACCATGCTCATCCTTGAAGGGATTCCCTTTAAGAACCAGATATGAGAGCAGGGTATTGCCAGTTTGATGTGTCCCATTCTTTCTCTTCTCACCTCTGACCTTGTTATTTCTACGCCGCATCGGTCACAGACAAGTCCCTTGTACCTTATTCCTTTATATTTACCGCAGTAACACTGATAGTCCTTTTCCGGACCAAAAATTTTTTCGCAAAACAAACCATCCTTTTCTGCCCGTTGGGTTCGATAGTTGATGGTTTCCGGCTTTGTTACCTCGCCATGGCTCCAGGATAAAATTTCTTCAGGGGAAGCCAGTTTTACCCGAATTGATTCAAGGTCTTCAACTCGCATATTTTTTAGTTAGTTATACTGCCTGACCCAATTCAGCAAATTCCGCCAAATTGGTTGGCAGCCGCATCCTAATCTTTTTTGGTTGTCTTTTCTTCTTTTGTCTTTTCCTTTACCTCTACCCCTATTCCTAAGGATTTTATCTCATTAACCAAGAGCTTGAAAGAAGCCGGCACATTTGGGTTCTTTATCTCCTCGCCTTTTAGGATGGCATTGTAGGTTTTTGCCCTTCCGGCAACATCGTCTGATTTTATGGTAAGCATTTCCTGGAGGGTATTTGCTGCTCCATATCCTTCAAGGGCCCAAACCTCCATTTCTCCAAACCGCTGCCCGCCCGATTGGGCCTTTCCTCCAAGAGGTTGCTGGGTAATAAGAGAATAGGGACCAATGGAGCGCATATGGATTTTGTCTTCAACCATATGTATCAGTTTCATCATATAGATATAGCCGACAGTAATTTTTTTAGGGAAAGGCAGGCCTGTCTTTCCATCAAATAGTTTCGCCTTCCCGTCTTCAGGAAGTCCGGCTTTTCTTAGTTCTTCCTTTATGTCCTTTTCTGTGGCTCCGGATAAAGCGGGGCTAATAGCGGTATAACCTAGTTTTTTTGCTGCCCAACCGAGATGAGTTTCAAGTATCTGTCCTAGGTTCATTCTGGAGACAACCGAAAGAGGATTTAGGACAATGTCAACAGGGGTGCCGTCCTCCAAAAAGGGCATATCTTCAATCGGCAGGACCTTGGAAACGATACCCTTGTTTCCGTGCCGGCCAGCCAGTTTATCTCCGGCTTGTATCTTTCTGATTTCTGCCACTTCCACTTCAATCCTTTTTATCACCCCCGGTTCAAGTTTGTGTCCCTGTTTTCGGGAGAAGACCTTTACCCCAATTACTTTCCCTCGTTTTCCTTGCTCCATGCGCAGAGAGGTGTCTTTCACCTCTTTTGCTTTTTCTCCGAAGATTGCCCTGAGCAGTCTTTCTTCAGCCGTTAGTTCTGCCTCGCCTTTGGGCGAAATTTTTCCTACCAGAATACTACCCGGTTCTACCTCTGCCCCTATTCTTACTATTCCTTCTTCGTTCAGGTCTTTCAGTTTTTCCTCGCCGACATTGGGAATATCGCTGGTTGTTATCTCCGGTCCCAGTTTTGTATCCCTGACATCGCAGGAGAAGTTTTCAATATGAATTGAGGTATAAACATCTTCTCTGACCAGCCGCTCGGAGATTAGGATAGCATCTTCAAAGTTTCCGCCTCGCCAGGGCATAAAAGCCACTAAAACATTTTTGCCCAGAGCCAGCATCCCTTTTTCAATAGAGGCTCCCTCCGCCAGCACGTCTCCCTTTTTAACCTTTTGTCCTAATTTGACCACTGGTCTCTGATGAAAGGTGGTGTATTGATTTGTCCTAATAAATGTCCTTAGTTGATAATTCTTTGTTCTTTGGCCCTTTTCTTTTGGTTTTACGACAATGTGTTCCGCGTCAACTTCTAAAATCTGCCCGTCAATGTCTGATATAACCTCCTGACCCGAATCCCTGGCTACCTGTTCTTCAATGCCTGTACAGACCAGTGGATGCTCCGGCTTGATGAGGGGGACGCTTTGGCGCTGCATATTGGAGCCCATTAGGGCTCGGTTGGCGTCATCATTTTGAAGAAAAGGAATAAGAGAGGCAGCGATTGAGATTGACTGCTGGGTGGAAACATCAATCAGTTCTATCTCGTTCTTTTCCACCAGCCGGGGCTCTCCCTCTACCCTTGCCTCTACCTCTTTTTCAATAATATTGCCTTCCTCGTCTATGGGGGTGTCAGCAGAGGCAATGGTGAATTTTTCCTCTTCGTAGGCATTAAGGTACTGGACCTCTTTTATTACCTTTCCGTTTTTTACCTTAAAATAAGGGGTTTCAATAAATCCTAAGGGATTAACCTTGGCAAAGGAGGCCAGATGTCCGACCAGTCCGATGTTCTGTCCCTCCGGTGTTTCAATAGGACAGATTCTTCCGTAGTGGGAGGGCTGGACATCCCTTACCTCAAATCCTGCCCTCTCTCTGATTAGTCCTCCGGGACCTGTGGCCGCTAATCTTCTTTTATGCTCCAATTCAGCCAAGGGGTTTTCATTGTCCATAAATTGGCAGATTTGAGAGGAGGTAAAGAATTCTTTTATTACTGCCATTAGGGGTCGGGGGTTTATTAATTGAGCCGGGGTTATCTCAGAAGTGTCCAAGGTTGACATTCTATCTCGGATAATTCTGGCCATTCTGGTAAGTCCTACCCTCATTCGGTTTACTAGCAGTTCGTTTATGGCTCTTACCCGTCTGCTTCCCAGGTGGTCAATCTGGTCTGGTTTTGCTTTTGGGTCGTTATTCAAACGGATAATTTCTTTTATTACCGCCACCAAATCCTCTGTTTTAAGAATCCTATCTTGAATTGTGATCTGATCTGGAGTTATTGGCCCGCCTAATTCTGGGAGACGCTGACGCGTTCTCCACCTTCCCACCTTGCTCAGGTCGTACCTCTCAAAATTTGAGAACATATTTTTGATTAGTTCTTGGGCTATCTCAGGAGTGGTTAGGTCGCCGGGCCTCAAATGTTTATAAATTTCAATTGCTGCCTCGGCCGGAGTTTTTGTTGGGTCACGCTTTAGGGTTTCTTGGAGATATTTTGTCGGTCCCTTGTCAACTTCTTCAAATGCTTCCAGGATTTCTTTTTCTTCCTGACCAAATGCCTTAAGCAGGGTGGTAGATGGCACCTTTCTTCTTCTATCAATTCTTACCCCAATGAATCCTGAGGGCTCGGTTTCAAACTCAAGCCAGGCACCTCTATTGGGGATGATTTTGGCTCCAAAATATTTTTTGCCCCCCCAGACATTGCAGGTAAAGAGAACTCCAGGGGAACGGATCAACTGAGAGATAGACACCCTTTCAACGCCGTTGATAATAAAACCTTCCCTCTCGGTCATGAGAGGGATGTCTGTTAAAAAAACCTCTTGCTCCTTTACCTCTTTTGTTTTTAGGTTTACCAGCCTGACATTTGCCCGCAGCCCGGCTTCATAGGTATCGTTGTTCTTTTTGGCTTCCAGGCTGTTTTTATACTTTGGTTTGTCTAATTTATAGTCCAGAAAATAGAGTTCAAATTCGTTTCCGCTATAATCTCTTATGGGAGAGACCTCTTCAAACAGTTCTTTTAGGTCTTTTTCCCAAAATCTTTTCCAACTTTCCTCCTGAACAGAGAGTAGGTAGGGAAGAGGAAGAGAGAGTTTTGATTTGGAGAAGTTTTTTAATCGCAAATTAGCCTTAGCCATAGCAAAAAAATGCCCCCCACTGCTAATAGGGTTAATTCTAAGGGGAAGAATCAAACCTGATTACAGAGGTAGATTTTAACAAAAGTTATCGGCGATGTCAAGACCCCCGTATTTAATGTCGTAGCAATATGATAATTTCATAGTTGAGCAATTTAGAAATTTCATACCTTGCCCAAATTCTGCCATAATTTTCTTAAGAAAGGTCGCTATAAGATACTAATTAACAATCTTAAGAAAAACTATGGCAGAAGAACTAATTATTATGAGTCAAAAAGAATTAGCAAGGTATGAGGTAATTAAAAGGTTAATCCGGGAAGAAATCAATGGCACTGAGGCAGCAAAACAGCTTAGCTTGACAGTAAGACAGATAAAGAATATTAAGGCTAGAGTAATTAAAGAGGGAGCAAAAGGAGTAATTCACAGAAGCAGAGGCAAAACTGGTAATCGGAGATTAAAACCTGAGATTGAAGAGAAGGTCAAATATTGGCTTAAGAAGGAATATTATGACTTCAAACCAAGCTTTGCCATGGAAAAACTGAGAGATATCAATAAGATCAAGCTTTCTAAAGAGAAGGTCAGGCAAATAATGGTTGGTTTGGGATTGTGGAAACCAAGGAGCAGAAAGAAGGCAGAAGATTATCGGAGTTGGAGACAAAGGAAGGACTACTATGGTGAAATGGAACAATTTGATGGTTGCTATTATGATTGGTTTGAAACTGGTAAACTATGTTGTCTTTTAGCCTCCAGAGATGACGCTACCAATAGAATTACTGGATTAAGGTTTGTTTCAGATGAAGGACTAAGGCCGGTTTCTAGTTTCTGGAAAGGATATCTTTTAACCCATGGAAAGCCCTTGAAAATCTATTTAGATAGGTTTTCTACCTACAAGAATACCCATAGGTCAGTAATGGATGATCCTCAGGTTTTAACCCAATTTCAGAGAATGATGAGGCAATTAGATATAGAGACCATTCCTGCTTATTCCCCCCAAGCCAAGGGTAGAATAGAGAACCTCTTCTCAACACTACAGCATAGGTTGGTCAGAGAAATGAGATTAGCTGGGATTAAGACCCCAGAGCAAGGCAATAGATTTGTCAGAGAAGTGTTTATTCCTAAATTCAATGCTCAGTTTTCAGTAATTCCAGCTAAAAGAGGGAATGTCCATAGAAGGCTAACCAAGATTGAGAAAGAAAGCTTAGAGCAAATCTTTTCTCGTCAAGAGGTTAGATATGTTAATAATGACTTTACTGTAAGATACAAGAAGCAGTGGTTCCAATTATTAGAAAAACAACCAGTTTTAGTCAGAAAGAAAGAAAAGATTT